>JAFGNG010000240.1 GCA_016927125.1 Planctomycetota bacterium
CCTTGGTGACGATCGGCCACTTGAAGATATCGCCGGGATCCTTGGTAATTGCCTTTGCTCCGCCATTAATAGCCAGCGTGCCAGCGTTAACTGTCATAACCTTTCCTCCAATCAAGAGCGTTGATGATGCAAAGTAAATTTTTAATTACGATTGTCTACCATATACAGGAAAATACGCTCCCTGTAACTGTAACTTCCCTATTCCAAAGAACCTTAAATTCAAACCGAGGCTTATCCCGGCAAAAAAAGTTATATCACAAGCAGCTAAAAACGCAACCCTTGTTATCGATTTTGACGCGATTTCTATTACTTTCCTTGACAAAATCCGAAATATTGTACAAATTTGTTCTTGTGAATACCACTGCAATTTATTCTCGAGGTAGAAGCTGTACCGAGAAAGGGGCAACTGGATAATGCTGAGCGAACTGTCAGAACCTTATGAATATTCAGAAGTTTCGATGCGAGGTGGGATCCTTTCCCGCAAGCAGTGCCGCCGAGTGCTTTCTTATCCAGACAGCCGGATCCTGGCCCTCCTCGATGCAGCCTACCGGGTGCGGCACCACTATCGGGGTGCGACCGCCCATATCCAGGTTCTGGCCAATGCCAAGAGCGGGTACTGCTCGGAGGACTGCCATTACTGTTCGCAATCCTGCCTCTCCAGCGCAGAGATTGAAAAATATCCGTTAGTTTCACAGGAGTCGCTTCTGCAGGAGGCCAAGCACGCAAAAGAGACCGGCGCCAAGCGCTTCTGCATGGCTTTGAGCGGACATAAACCGACAGCCGGGGAAATCGGGAAGCTATGCGGTATTATCAGGGAGATCAAAGCAGAGATCAGGATTTCCCTCTGTTGTTCATTAGGGCATGTGGATGCGGAGCAGGCCAGGCAGCTAAGGGCGGCCGGATTGGACCGGGTGAACCATAACCTTAATACCAGCGAGCGGTTCTATGAAAAGATCTGCACCACGCATACCTTCCAGGATCGTTTGGATACTATCCAGCGTTGCCGCGAAGCCGGACTGGAAGTATGTTCCGGAGGGATAGTCGGGCAGGGTGAGAGCGATGATGATATCATTGATATGCTATTACTTTTGCGGGAGCTGCAGCCGGAATCCTTGCCGATTAATTTCCTGATTCCAATTAAGGGCACTCCCCTTGGTGAGCATGATACAGGGCTCACGCCATACCGTTGCCTCAAGGTTCTCTGCCTTGCCCGGTTCCTCAATCCCGAAGCAGACCTCCGGGTTGCCGGGGGTAGGGAATACCACTTGCGCAGCTTGCAACCACTGGCGCTCTATCCGGCTAATTCAATCTTTGTCTCCGGCTACCTCACCACCGGCGGGCAGCCGGCTGAAGAAGCCATCCAGATGATTGCGGATCTGGGTTTTACCCTGGAGATTGAGGGCGTGGGCGCGAGCAATACCATTTCGACTGCCAGCAGGTAAAAAGGTATTTATCTCTCGATGGATATAAACACGGAACTTGAAGCAATTGCAAATGATGGCCTGCTGCGCCGCCTGCGGACCTTACCGGCAAGCGGTGGTAAATTCATGCTGGCCGGGCGCGAGATTTTGAATTTCTCCTCTAACGATTACCTCAATCTTTCGAATTCCCCAGTACTAAAAAAAGCTGCGAGTGAGGCGATTGTAAAATATGGCTGCGGGGCAACTGCTTCCCGGTTGATGTCGGGACACCTCCAGCTGCACGCAGAGCTGGAGGAGAACCTGGCCCAGTTAACCGGCGGGGAAGCCGCGCTGGTATTCGGCTCCGGATTTCTAACCAACCTCGGGGTGATCACCACGATTGCGGGCAGGAATGATGAGATTTTTGCCGACCGGCTGAACCACGCGAGCCTGATTGATGGCATCCGCTTAAGCGGCGCCAAGCACCATCGTTATCATCATAAGGATATCTCACACCTGCAAGAATTGTTGAAAATGAGCAAAAGCCAAGGGCAGAAGATTATTATCTCTGACTCAATCTTCAGCATGGATGGCGATCTCGCCCCGGTTGCGGAGTTAGCCGAAATCGCCCGGCAATACCAGGCCATGCTGATTATTGATGACGCGCACGCCCTTGGGATCATGGGCAGCCGGGGCGGGGGGATATGCCAGGATTTAACTAGCGTTGCCAGGCCGAACATTGTTATCGGTACTCTCAGCAAGGCCCTGGGGAGCTATGGGGGCTTTGCGGTATGCTCGGAGGAAATGAAAACTCTCTTCATTAACCGCGCGCGCTCCTTTATTTATTCCACCGCTTTGCCGCCTGCCAGCGCGGGTGCGGCCATCGCGGCAGTGAATTATCTCAAAGAAAATCCTGGCCTCGGTGCTACCCTGCTGGAGAAAGCCGAACAATTCCGCAAGCATCTGACCGCGGCCGGTTTTGATATCCCGGAACTGCAATCGCAGATTATGTGTATTAACGTGGGGGACAACCGAAAGAGCCTTGCGCTTGCGGAGATTTTATGGGAGCGGGGAATACTCGCCACCGCTATCCGCCCGCCAACTGTTCCAGTGGGTACCGCGCGGCTACGGCTCTCCGTAACGCTTGCCCATGAAGAACAGGATCTGGAATCGGCTGCAAAAATAATTGCTGACGCAGTACAAGAGGCGGGAGTAATATGACTTCCCCAGGAATAATTTTCATCTCCGGCTGGGGCGCGGGCGAGGAGAGCTTTACCCTGGTGATTGACTGTCTCCGAAAGAATCAAACTGTCAAACATATTCCCTGGCAGCATTGCCTTGAAGTCAATACAGAGGAAAATGAACTATTAAAAAGATTGGCTGAGGATGAGCACCCGGTAATGGTTATTGCCTGGTCGCTGGGATCGCTGATTGCTTTGCAAGCAGCGAGACGGAAGCCGGAAAAAATCTCAGCTCTCCTGCTGATTTCCCCGACCGCCAGGATGACGGGGGAGGGTGAATATCCCGGCACTGACCGGCGCACCCTGCGGGCGATGCGGAGTCGGTTGAGTAAAGATCGGGAGGGAGTATTAGCAGACTTTGCGCGCCTCTCAAATTCTCGACGTATAGATGAAGAATTTGTTTCTTCTTTTCTTAATGCTGCAGAAGCAATTGATAATGCGGATTTGACAGCAGGATTATGCTATCTGGAAGACACAGACTTGCGTAACGATCTGTCCGCGATAGCG
>JAFGNG010000241.1 GCA_016927125.1 Planctomycetota bacterium
CAATGCGTACCGGACCAGGATCCGCCGGATGCTCCTCGTGGTGAGCCGTCCGCCCCGCTTATTGACAAAAAGGGCTTTTTCTTCAAAGTGCATTTTACTGGAATAGATTCGCTTGGTTGTGAGGTACTCTTCCACTGCCTGCGCGGCATAGCGGCCGACGGGGTTAATCCGTTCCTTGCCGCCCTTGCCTTGGACGCGTACAGTAACATCAGCAAAATTGAGATCGCCTTCATCCAGACCCACCAGTTCCGCGCTACGCAACCCGGCGCTGTAGAGCAGTTCCATGATGGCGCGGTCGCGCAAGCCGATAAAGCTGTCCTTCTCCGGGGCGGCGAGCAAGGCTTCAACCTGCGGGATAGTCAGGTAAATGGGAAGTTTCTTTTCAATCCGGGGGCTGCGGATATTGGTAATCGGATTGTTGACGATTTTTCCGCGCATCCGCAGGAATTTATAGAAACTCCTCAGCGCGGCCAGTTTTCTCGCTACGGTCCGCTTGGAGACGCCGTTTTCATCCATAATAGCGAGGAAACCACGGATTGTCAGTGGCTCCAGCCCCTGGGGAAATTGATCAATCTTCTGGTTTTTTTTCAAATAATGGACAAATTGTTCGAGATCAACCGCGTAATTGCGTAAAGTATGCGATGACATATTGCGTTCATCGCGCAGGTAGGTGATGAAAGCTGTGACCTCGGGGTGGCAGTCCTGGCTCCGTGCGGACAATGGATATCTCCTTTTCACAGCTTCAAAAGCGCGGAAAAATCCAATATGTGCTTTTGTACCTGTGTCGCCTTTTCAGGTTTCCCGGCTTACCAGTTTCCCGGGATCATCGCTCAGGTGTATTTATCGGCCACAACCCTCTTGCTGCTTTAGGGGTTCCGGTAGGAATTGACAGGATTTGAGAATCAGGGACGCTCAGTATGCTTCTACCCATTGATCTTGTGATTGTGATTATCTATTGGTCCATGACGGCTCCCGACCCGGGATCAGCTGCTGTACCCTTTAAGCAAGTATGGCTGCCGGTGTTAGTTGTGGCGCTCCTGGTGCTTCTGGCTGGTGAGATCGGCGCACAGATGGTAGCCGGATTTATCCGGCGGCGCGGGCTCTATGCAGCCCCGGCCCAGACCCTGGTAAAAATGGCAAATAATGTCTTTCGGGCCTTCCTGGTGCTGGTTTATATTTTCCAGCTCCGTCAGCTTAACTGGCCGGGAAGCCTGGTGTTGATAGAGAGCGAAATGCTGAATTCAATAATCGGTTTATCACCCCACTTTTTAACCCTGATTCTCTCTTGGCCATCCTTTTTCAGGCTGGCGAATCTTGTCCGCCCCGGACAATGGACCTGGAAGAGCTATATGCTCCATCGCCTGCGCTATAACTTCTTTATCTTTATTCCCTGGCTCTGTCTCTGGTCGCTGGTTGACCTCGCCGGCTGGCTGGCGCCGGCCCTGGGAGTGGCGGTTCCAGGGGAATCTTCCTGGCTCGAGCCGCTCGCCATGCTGCCGCTTCTTTTCGTTGCCGTGCTGATCTTCCCTTGGATCCTGGTCCGCCTCTGGGGATGCAAGCCCTTGGAAAATGCGCGCTTGCTGCGCCGTCTCGATGAAGTCCAGGAACGCGCCGGAATCCGCTTCAGCCGGGTGTGGCTCTGGAACCTGGGCGGAGGCACAATCCTTAATGCCGCAGTGCTTGGCTTTATCAAGCCCTGCCGTTATCTCTTGTTATCAAAGGGATTACTGCATCACTTGACTGAGAATGAGATTTCCGCCGTGGTAGGTCATGAACTTGGCCATGTGCACCACCGCCACCTCTGGTGGTATCTCTTAATTACCGGGGCATTCCTCTTGGGAATGGGAACCTTCATGTCCTGGTGGCTGGTGGAAAACCACCTGGTAGCTATTGGCATCGCCTTGTCCCTGGGGCTTTACATCCGCTTTATCTTTGGTTTTATGAGCCGGAACTTCGAGCGGCAGGCTGACCTGTATGCTGCCGTAACCCTCGGCATGAGCGATGGGTTGATCAGCAGCCTGGAGAAGATTGCCTATATCAGCGGCAATGTCCGCAAGGCCAGGTGCTGGCATCATGCCAGTATCGCGGAGAGGGTTGAGTTCTTGCGGTCGGTGCAGGAAAATCCTGCCCTCGCGGAAAAACATGATAAATACTGTTTCCGGATGCGCCAAACCCTGGGTTCGCTTGCGGTAGCGGTAATTATTACTGTAGTGATCTTGGCAGGTGATTTTATGGGGGCCTCCCCCGCCAAGGGGCAGAATAACTGGGATTATCCCGAATTCGAGCATTGGCAAAGAGTTATGCAGGTAGTCAAGGATGATCCCGAAGCGCCGAAACAACTGGCAAGGCTGGCTTCCGCAGGCCTTGCCCCGGAAGCGGCCCGTACCTCGGAGGCGCTGGTAGATTACCGCAGGGAAGCGGAGGAACGCTCCGGCCCGTAAGAGGTTTGCATAAACTGGCTCTTGACAAAAGGCCGGCCTTTTTTATATTAAGAAAAATTTTTGCCGCAAGGAAGGATAATTCCAAGAGGGGAAAAGGGTAGCGGAAAAACAGGTGACATAAGATTATATAACCGCTCCCAACGCGGCTGTGATAACACTGCAAATCACTGCTACTTGTTAGCAAGCAATATATTTCCGGTTAATTTATCCGTGTCTTTGTCGAAGGAGTGCAAAATAACCATGATCGAAGTCAAGGAATTGCGCAAGGCCTTCGGCCCCATTGTCGCGGTCGACAGCATCTCGTTCGCTGTTGGCAAGGGCGATGTCCTGGGGTTCCTGGGGCCTAATGGTGCCGGCAAGAGCACCACGATGAAGCTCTTGAGTTGCTTCATGCCCCCGGACAGCGGGACCGCGAATATCTCCGGGCATGATATCCGCAAGGAGCCGGTCGCGGTCCGCCAGAGCTTGGGATATGTGGCTGAAAACGCGCCTGCCTACGATGAGATGACTACTGAGTCCTTTTTGAAGTTTGTCTGCGACGCCCGCGGGTTGAAAGCGCGCACCCGCAAGGAGGCGCTCGGGAGGGTGGCGGAGATGTGCGCGATTGGCGGAGTGATGCACCAGCCGATCGGGACGCTCTCCAAGGGCTACCGCCGCCGCGTCGGCCTGGCGCAGGCGCTGGTGCATGACCCGGATGTCCTCTTGCTGGACGAGCCGACCGACGGCCTGGACCCCAACCAGAAGCATGATGTGCGCAAGCTGATTACTGAGATGGCTGCCCGCAAATGCATTATCATTTCCACCCATATCCTGGAAGAGGTGGAGGCTATCTGCAACCGGATAATTATTATTGACCGGGGCGAGATCCTGGTGGATTCCACCCCCAAACAGCTCCGCGAACGCGAACATGGCTCCCTGGAGGAGATCTTCCGCAAGCTGACCACCCAGCACCTGCAGCTTGATCTGAAAGGGGGTGCGGCATGAACGGTTTCAAGAGCGTCTTCAAACGGGAGTTGAAGAGTTACTTCTCTACCCCTCTCGCTTACGTCTTTCTGGTAATCTTTCTGGTGCTCAGCACCTTCCTGACCTTTAAAGCCGGATTCTTTGACTCCCGGCATGCCTCGATGCAGCTCTTCTTCAGCAACCTGCCGGAGCTTTTTATCTTCCTGGTGCCGGCGATTGCGATGCGCCTCTGGGCGGAGGAGCGCAAGAGCAACTCCATCGAACTGCTCTTCTCCCTGCCAATCACCACTATCCAGGCAGTCCTGGGGAAATTCGTCGCCGCGTGGGCCATGCTGATCCTGGCCCTGGCGCTGACCTTCCCCATGGTCTGGACCGTGGCTTATTTGGGTAATCCGGACTGGGGACCGATCTGGACCGGATACGCCGCCAGCATCCTGCTGGCCGGGGCGTACCTCGCTATCAGCAGCTTCTTTTCGGCGCTTACCCGCAACCAGGTGATCGCCTTTGTCCTGGCGGTCGTCTTCTGCATGGTCTTTCTTTACGCCAGCAGCCCGACCGCGCTGGACTTCCTGACCGGCAGGATGCCGGTGGGAGTAATGGAAGCGATTGAATCCCTCTCCTTCCAGTCCCGCTTCGAAAGTATGCAACGCGGGGTTCTGGAGGTGCGCGACCTGGCCTTCTTCCTGCTCTTGGGCGGAGGCTGGCTCTGGGCTAATGTAGTAATTCTTGAAGAAAGGAGGGGGCAATAATGAATCCGACTCTCCGCACCATCCTGGCTATTATCTGCATTGGGATTATCACGGTCTGCGCGGTGCTGATTGTTCGCAAGGCGACCGGCGCCATGCGCGTGGACCTGACCGAATACAAGCTCTATACCCTCTCGCAGGGGACCACCAACATTCTGAAAGACCTCAAGATGCCGGGCGACCGCCCGGTTACCTTGCGGCTCTACTTCTCCCGCGTAGCCGCCATGAAGCGCGGCACCGAGCACATCCGCTACTGGACGAGTTACTACCTGTATGTCCGCGACCTGCTGGAGGAGTATGTCAACCTCGCCGGGGGCAAGCTCCGTCTGGAGGTGGTAGATCCGCGTACTTACAGCGAAGAAGAGGAAGAGGCGATCAGCTACCAGCTCAAAGGCTTCCCCCTGGGTAAGGATGAGAATTTCTACTTCGGGTTGGTCGCCAAGACTGAGATTGGCACCGCCGAGGTGATCGACTTCTTCGAGCCGCAACGGCAGGAGTTCGTGGAATATGATGTCTCCCGCCTGATTTCCCGCTTGATCAAGCCGGCGCAGGAGACCATCGGCGTGTACAGCTCCCTGCCGGTCATGGGAACTCCCCCGCAAATGGCTTACATGATGCAGATGCAGGGCAAGAGACCAGAGCCGGCTTGGGTCGTAATCGAAGCGCTACGCATGGATTACGAGGTCCGGCAGATTGCGCTGGACTCCACCGAGATCCCGGAAGGATTAGACACTTTAATATTGATCCATCCGAAAGACCTCTCCGAGGAAGCGCTCTTTGCCATTGACCAATATGTCATGAAGGGCGGCAAGCTGCTGGTCTTTGTAGATCCGCACTGCTTCTATGACCAGCCGGTCATGGATCCGAAGAATCCGCAAGCGGCAAGAGATCACAAGTTTTCTTCGGATTTAAACGCCCTCCTCAAGAAATGGGGCGTGGAAATGCCCTTAAGTCAATTCGCGGCCGACCGCACCCTTGGCATGGAGGCATTACCCAACCGAAACGCCTTCCCCACCTTTATGGGGCTCACCGAAGAATGCGTCAATCCCGATGAATTGATTTCCGGCAGGCTGCACTCCCTGAGAATGGTCTTTGCGGGGGTCTTGCGTGAAACCGATGAGGATGCTGAGGTCAAGGTCGTCCCGCTCCTCACCACCACCAAGATTGGTAATGTCTGGCAGCCGCGCAGCCCCTATGACCTGCAGCGGCCGGATCCGGATAGAATCCTCAGTGAAATCACCGACGGCATTGAACCCCTGATGCTGGCCTGCCGCATTACCGGCAAGCTCAAGACCAACTTCCCCGACGGCATTGTCATCCCCGAGGAAGAACTGCCGCCCTCGCCGGAAGAGCTGGGCCCCGATGGCATGCCGCTGGAGGAAGAAACCAAAGCGGAAGAACCCCAGGAGAAGCGCCTGGAAGCGATTAAAGAAACTGCCGAGAACAACACCGTGGTGGTGGTCGCCGATGTTGAATTCCTGACCGACGGACAAGCCTTTGCTAAAGATTTCTTTGGTTATTCACAGGCCAATGACAACCTCTCATTCGTGCTGAACTCGCTGGAGTTCTTGGCCGGCTCGACCGACCTGGTCTCCATCCGCTCGCGCGGTAATTATGTCCGCCCCTTCACCCGGGTGGAGGAGATCGAGGCTGAGGCCAAGGAGAGCAGCGACGCTGAGATCGAACGCCTCAACCTAACCATCAAAGCGGAGAAGGATAAGCTTGAGCAGCTTGCCCAGAATACCTCCCGCGATGATTTCAAGAATATCCTGGCCGCGGCCATGTCCGGGCGGGTGGAGATTGAAAAGCGGATCCGGGAGGCGGAACTGCAAATCACCAAGCTGAAGAACCAGCGCCGCAAGAAGGTCGAAGAGCTTGAAAACGATCTGCGGATGAAGAATATGGTCGCTGCCCCGGCGGTGATCCTGTTGATTGCTATTATCCTGGCGGCTCTGCGCTACCTGCGCACGAAACGCTATGCGGTAAGGAGGGCATAACCCATGATTATAACTGATAAAAACCTCGGCATGCTCGCGCTGGTTGCTGCCATCATGCTGATTATTACCCTGGTAATGTACAGCGGGGGCTATACTCCCCAAATCAACTTTGAAAAAGGCGCCCCTTTGATCCAGGGGCTGGACCCGGCGCAGGTGGCAACCGTCAAGCTCAACCAGGCCGGCCTGACCGTGACGCTCCTCTCCGACAATGACAAGGGCTTTACTATAGAGGAGCGCGGGAATTATCCCGCGGACAAGGAAAAGGTCAGGAAGCTGTTACTCGACTGCTTGAATGTCAAATGCGGGGAACTGGTTACCGAGGAGGTCAAGAACCATGCCTCCTTCCATGTGCTGGCCGACAGCAGTGAGGGCATTACCATCCGCTTCCTTGATAAAGACGGTAAGACCCTGGCCGGGATGGTGGTTGGCAAGTACGCCGAGCGGGAGGGCGGGAGCTATGTACGTCTGCTTGAGCAGGACGCGGTGTACCTCTCCGAAACCTCGTTCGCCATCAGCGCTTCCGCGATGTCATACCTCAACACGAAATTCTTTGATTTCAAGGAAACGGAGATTGCCTCCGTCCTGGTCGACCGCGGCGCCCAGCAGTATGCCGTTCTACGGGATAACGCTGGAGAGCTCAAGCTGAAGGACCCGCCGGAGGGCCAGCGCGGCAAGGATTATGATCTGAAAAATATCTTCCGGAGTATAGAAAGCCTGGTCTTCAAGGATGTGGCTCCGACCGGGAAGATTGAGATTACCTGGAACAGCACGGTCGAGGTAACCCTAAAAAACGGGGCGAGTTATAATATCCGCTTCGGGGTAAATGCCAATGAGGATCACCTGATCCAGGTTAAGGCCGGTAAACCGCAGGCTACTGTGGAGATCCCCCCGAACGCTACTGAAGAAGAACTTAAGGAAAAGAACGCGCTGATCGACGCCCTCACCGCTGCCAATGAATTCAACCGCTTGCATGACGGCTGGGATTATGAAATCTCCAAGTGGACCACCCAGAAGATCTGCAAACCGTTGTCGGAGATCCTTGAAAAAGCCCCGGAAGCGCCTGCTCCTGAACCGGAAGCTACGGCCGGGGAAGCAGAAACTTCTGATAACGAAGTACCGGAATAGGGAGCTTGCTTATGTTACGCGCGCTTATATCCTCTTGCTTGTTGACGGGGCTCCTGGCCTGTGGCTGCGGTTCGTCAGACCTCGCCCTGCCTATCCCGGGATTCAGGGGTGAGGGGCATCTGCCTGAAAACGGGGTGCTGGAGGGCTGGAATCGTTCCGGGAAATTCCAGCGCTACGGCGCCTCCAGCCTGCATGAGTATATTGGGAACCAGGCGAAGATGATTCGCAGTTACGGTTTCAACAATCTCTGCGCCTGTGATTATTCCCGCGCGAATGACAAGTATCCGACGCTCAGCATTGAAAGCTACGAGATGGACAAGCCCCTGGCCGCCAGCGGCATCTACCACTATCACCGCGGCCGCCTGCTCCGGGAGATGGGGACCCCGGTGGATGTGGGGGTCGAGGGCGTAATTTTTAATGAAAGGCTGTACTTCTACCAGGGCCGCTACTTCTTCAAGATCATCTATACCGGCAAGCCGGAAACCATGCCGGACCTGGTGGCGATCGCCCAGAAGGTAGCGGCGGAGATCCCCGGCACGGCTGAGCCGCCGCGTGGTTTCCAGTATCTCGCGGTGGAGGGAGTGGATCCGAAAAGCGGCCGGGTGACCGCAGGCTATACCTTTAACTACGCCTTCCTGCCGCCGGCGATCTTTGCCAAGGCGCCCGGCGCGGGCAAGATCGCGGAGGTCTTCCTGATCTCCCATGGCGAGGAAGATTACGCGAAGAAGACCGGCCAGGACTACCGCTACTTCCTCCAGGATAGCGGCCTGGAATATGCCTTTAAGCGGACCTCCGACCGTCGCCTGGTCTGGTGGGCGCGCGATACGGTGCAGGGCCGGGTAGTGGTAACGCGTTACAAGACCTGGATTATCGGGGTGCTGACCCCGGAAACTTACGAGATGGGTGAGATTATTATTGACCGGGTAATCGAGCGGATTCGCACCCGCTGAGCCTGTTGCCCGGAAACAATACTGCTATCAGAAAAGCGGGGGATCTATTGTCCACCTCCAAGTCCTATACCCTGAGCAAGATCGTTCCCAATGCGAAGCTGCTCTCCATCAAAAATTTCGGTGAGATCCTCATTGGCTGCCCCTCGGAGGTGATCAAGCCCCTCTTGGAACGCGGCAAGCTGCCCGAATACTGTGTCCTGACGCTGCGGACCATGCGGCAGGGGCGCAACCTGCTGGACGTGGAATTCCTCTTTTACATGATCTCGTTCTATAAGAAAGAGAAGAAGAAGCCCTTCCACTTTATCTGCACCCGGGAACAGAAATCCCGCATCATCGAGGTCCTCAAAGAAGCCCTGCGCGGGCCGGATTTTCTCAATCTGCTGATTTCGCTCCTGCCGGAGAAGCTGCCCGGGCTGCTGGAAGGGGCGTTGAAATGGCGGCGCTCCCCCAGGCATGATGAACAGCAAAACCGCCGGGCGATCATGAAGGCCTTGCTTCAGCGCATCCACCAGTTGCCGGGGCTTAACGCGGCTTACCGCCAAGGCATGCGGGAACACCTCACTACCGACCAACTGGTAAGATCGGTAAGTGCCTGCTGCAAACCGCTGGAGAAATTCCTCCCCGGCTGGCATACCCGTTTGGCGCGCGCCTGGGTTCAGGCCAAGCTGCTTACCAAGGAATGCGAATATTTCAAGTCCGGTTACGACAGTACTGAAAAGGAAATCTACAAGCATGTTGAGTTCCTGATCTTTGACCAGGAGGGCGTGGCCATTCTCAAGGAAGGCCGCCGCACCGTGCGCATCCATCAGGCCGAGGCGTGTTATTTTGAAATCCAATCCGGGAGGGATATCCGGCTGGAGGTGGATATGCTGGAGAACGAGCCGCCCCTGGACCGGGCGCCGCTCTTGCCCCAGCCCTTCTCCCCGCCCGA
>JAFGNG010000242.1 GCA_016927125.1 Planctomycetota bacterium
AGAAAGAGCCACAGCGCCTCGGTGATTATCAATACCCGCTCCAGTTCACTATCCAGATAACTAACCGCGTTGCGGGCCTGCCGGGCTGACTCCGCGGCATTGCTGGCCGTCAACTTCGCGCCGTAATCAATACCGGGGCGGGCGCCTGAAAATGAAAAACCGGTCATATCTTCTCCTGATTAATCCATAACCATAGTAATTAAAAAACCCGGCCGCCAATAAGGTTGGGCCGGGTTTGGATAACAGTATGCGGTCAGGAACACCCTACTTCTCAAACCCTCTCCCGGCGGCAGGCTCAATATTGATTACCGAAGAACCACCCCCAGCCGGTTCATACCCCTCGGGTTCGATGCCGCTGATGGCCGAGACCGCGGTCAGGCGGCTCATGATTGGATCAATAAAGATTTCCACGCGGCGGTTGGCCATCTTGCCGGCGGCCGAGTCATTGCTGGCAACCGGCATGAGCTCGCCCCAGCCGGTGGGGTACATCGCTTCCGCGGGATAGTTGCATTCCGTCTCCAGGTGGCGGAGTACTGCCAGCGACCGCATCAGGGAGAGATGCCGGTTAGAGGAGATGCCTTTGGTGCGCAGCTTTTTGATCGGCTCATTATCGGTATGGCCGACAATCATCAAGACCGGTTTCTGGCTTTCTTCATTCAAGACCCCGGCAATCTCGCGCAGGGTGTGTTTGGCGTCAGGTTTCAACGCCCAGGAGCCGGAGGCGAAGAGGAAATCTCCGGGCAGGAGGATGCGGTTGTTGACCAGTTCACCGCCGATGCGCTGGGCAATGCGGCGCAGGTTGGCTGTGGTTTTATCCCCCAGGACACCGAAACCGCCAGGAGGCGCCATGCGGACTCTTTCTTCCAGATATTCGATTTCACGCTGTTTGCCGGCAAGTTCGGTCTGGAGTAGTGCCAGGTCCTTCTGCTTTTCCATCTGGGCCGATTCGATTTGCTGCAACAGCTCATTCCTGTCCTTCTCGTAAATCATGTTGGTCTGGTTGAGCCGGTCGACCTCCTCTTGTAGTTCTGCGATTCTCGCGGTTTGCATACAGCCGGAAGTTCCGAGAAGCAAAATTCCAAGTATCCCTATCCAAGCCAGGCCCCAAATCCTTTTCATTTTATTTCTCCCTCAATAAACGGATTAAACCGGAATCCACTCCCCGGCCAACCTATGCGACGAGAAAGCCGATTTTCGCTTTTTATTTCTGCCCAAAGCCACCTATATTTTTTAGCAAACACACATGCGCTGACGCGCTTTTTTTTAACTATTAGAATTTCCCGGAGATCTTATTCTGCCGGTGTCTCTGCCTCCAGCGCAGGCTCTACTGCCTCGGCGGCGGGTTCGGCCGCTTCCGGAGCCGGTGCTGCTTCTTCCGCAGTCGGTTCTGCCGCACTCGGAGCAGAAGTCGTAGCGGCGGCGGGTGCGGTTCTGGCTGCTCTCGGCTGGGGGGTGCTTGGCAGCGGGGCGGCCTTCTTCAGACTGGGGGCGCCCCACCATTCCTTCGCTTTCAGGACCTTGGCTACAGAGGCAATCGGTTCCGGGACAAAGGCGCCGCTGCTGTCCGTAATAACCTTGCCATCATCCCCGCGCATCAACAGGGGGGTATCTTGAAAGACTGCGGTAAAGAGTGCAGTTAAAGGGAAGATCGCCAAAACCAGGCAGGCAACCAGCAAGACATACCAAACTGTGGGAACGTCACTGATCTGGGCGCGGTAGGGGGAGATCATGCCGCTCTTGGCGGATTCCGACCTGACCGAGGCCAGTGACACCGCGGGTTGTTCAAGGCTGGGGGCGAGGTCATCAGTTTCAATGACTTCGGTCTGGACCGTGGCGCTGCCGACAGCCATCCTTTCCGGCTTGGCTTCTACGGTCCCGATCAAATCGGTGTCTTCAACCTCTTCGATCCCGGCGGCGATATTCACATCATCAAGGTCGAAGGAAATATCATCGTCAGCAAAGATGATTTCATCCGATTCGGTTTCATCTTTTTTCGGGGCTGGCGGGGCAGCAGGCGCCGGGGGAGGAGCCGCTTCCGCCGCCGCCGCACTCTCTTTCTTTTCGGAGATCGAAATCAGTTCAATTTCACTACTGTCTGGCTTGAGATCAATATCGCTGTCTTCTTCCTGGGAAACCAGCTCAATGGGTTTTTCCTCAACAGTATCCTCATTGCTTTCAACCAGGAAAATTTCACCCGAGTCCTGCGGGACATCTTTCGGAGGAATCGCCGCCAAGTTCAGGTTCGCGGCCAGGGTTTCCACCTCTGCCGCTTTAAAGTTCATTTCGCGATCTTTCATGTAGGACCGGAGACGATTAGCTGCAACCTCTTCCATCAACTGCTCTTCAGTCATTCCGAGGCGCTGCATTGTCTCATCAAAGCTTATAAAAGTTTCTTCCGCCATGCGATGCTTCCTTACTTTATCATAGTTCCAGGGTTTTAATATTTACATTTAACTGCTTGTTATGATGTTGGCAGTTTAAAGTAGTTAAGATGAATTAATCACCTCTCCCCAAGGGCTTGCAACTAAACAGGGTTTACTTGCCAAGCAATTCCTTGACCTCATCGAAATCTAGCCCCCGACCGCCGACAATTTCCTTATTGACCCGGAGATCGTTGGAGAAATTACGAGCCGCTTTCAGGGTGATCCTTCCTGAGGATTTTGAGAAATCATAAACCGCTAAGCGCTGGTTCCTGGCATCAATAATAAAGAGGTCATTATTCTCGCCCAGCATGGCCAGCAAACCCTCCACACTCATGCCTGCGCTATCGGCAGCGATTGCCCTTTCTACTTGCACCGGGGAGTTGCCAAAGACAAGTACGGCCAAGAGAACGGTTATTGCGCCCAGCAGGAATATTTTGAGCTTTTCCAGGTTCATATTAGGTCCTTCCTTTTCCAGGGCTCTGATTATCCCCAAAAGATATAACCTTCCCTGTAAATACTATAACCCCGCACACCATAACCTTTCAAGTAAAAACCCTGTTTCCTTCCCTTCGGAAATCGGAAAAACAGGATTTGTGCTACCCAGCCTGGCATTTTACCCAGCAAACCGCTGAATATTCAGGCTGTAACAGTGATTTTATATTCCCCAGCCTACTCCTAAAAAAATCCCTTTGCCTTCAAAAAAGAAGCCGACAGGGTTAATATTATAACTTAATTAAAACCCATAAGCTAGGTTATTCAATATCAAGCTCTTCCTCGTTTTCTTCCCACCACTTCAGCCACCTGGCCTGATCCAGGCCAAAATCCTGATGCGTCAGACGTCGCAAGCTGGCCAGTAGGGCCTTGGTTTCCTCTTCCTGTAGTTGCTCGGGATCCGCCATGAGCGAGATCAATACCGGGATAACCTCTTTCGACCGGTAGCTGGCCAAGGCCCGTATTAATGGTATCCGGTTGGGCCGGTCTTTTTTAAGCGCCGTGATCAGCACCGGCGGGCTCTCCGGGTCGCCGATTCTTGCCAGGGCCTTCGCCGCAGTGGCGCGGACCTCCTGGTCGCGATCATGTATCAAGGCCTGCTCAAGCTTTCTGGCGCTGTCCTTGATTTTAAAGAGTCCCAGCAGGCGGATGGCCTCAGACCGCTCGGTGGGGTTGATGCTTTCCTGCAGGATGAGAATCGCGCCGTCTTGGGCTGCCCGTTCCCCCAATAGCCCCGCCAGACGCAGGTAACCGTCGACGGGTTGTTCCCGGTCGGATTCACCCCAGCCTTCGATCCGGATAAGCGCGCGCTGTGCATCGCTGACGCCCAATTCCGCCAGGCCATCGGCGGCACCGAGACGAACTTCGGAATCGGGGTCATCAAGCAATACCTGCAGCAGGGGGATGGCTTCCGTCGCTTTCATCTTGCCGAGGGTCTGGCAAATAGCCGCTCGGAGCCTGGTGTCGGCATTGGAGGAGAGCATCTCTAGCATCTCGTTGCGCGCCTTGTCACCAAGTTGTAACAAGGCGAGATAGGCTGCCTGGCGGGCTTCCGCGCGATTGCTGGTGAGGAAACGGATATTCATATCCAGGCGGCTCTGCTTGGCCTTGCTGGATTTTTCCGCTTCTGATAACATGAGCGCAATCACGTCATCCGGTACCCCCTCGGTACGCAAGATCACCATATTTTCGGCAGAAACCTCGAAGTCATTCTCAGTGGTTTTGATTTTGATTTTCACCAGTTCACTGTTAATGCCGGCTTTAATGAGATCAATGATATCCTGGTTTGACAAGACCTCGTCACCCCTGCCGACCCCTGTGAAAACCAGGGTGAGCATAAGAACTGCGAGGCTTACTGTGAATAAAGTCTTCATCATCATGACCATCCTTATAAAAGCATCCGTTATTAAATATCACGATCTCCAAACCAGCATTCGATAAGTCTACAATATTCCTGCACTTTAGTCAAATCCATGGACTTCTGGAAAAGCATTGACACTACTTGAAAACATCTATAATGGAAGTCCATGTGGACCCTTGCCAATATCCTCACCCTCTCCCGGTTTGTTACCGCGCCAGTCTTTCTGGTGCTGATTCTCTCTTTACCGGAAGAAGGAAATGCCACCCTGGCCTGGGCCGCAACCGCCCTGATTCTGGTTACCTTAATAACCGATATGCTCGATGGCGCGGTAGCGCGCGCCTGCCGTGCAGTAACCGATTTCGGCAAGATTATGGATCCGGTCGCGGACTCCACCTTCTTCCTGACCGCCATCTTGGCCTTCACCATCTCCGACCGCTTCCAGGCTCCGATCTGGGCGGCAGTGGTGGTGTTATACCGGGAAATCGGGATGCATGTCCTGCGCCGGTACGCGGCCTTGCGCGGCATTGTCCTGGCGGCCAAGTTCAGCGGCAAGGCCAAGATGGTAATCCAATCCCTGGCCATGGTGCTCCTGATGGTGATGATTGCCGCGACCGACAGCGGCTGGCTCAACGCGGATCTCCCCGCCTGGATCTTTTGGGTTTTCACTGTTATCGCGGCGGTAAATATCTTGAGCTTGCCAGAATACCTCTTGGCTATTCCCAGCCTATACCAACAATCTTCCAACCAGGACACTGATTCGACCGAATGAAGGAACGGAGGGGTGGCATGGGCGAAGAAGACGAATGGTTGGCCGGGCCGGGAAGCCAGGGTTTGGTCAGCGTGATTACCCCTGCCTATAACCACGGCCGTTTCCTCGGCGAAATGCTGGAATCGGTAATGGGACAGACCTATAACCCGGTCGAAGCTGTCATTGTAGATGATGGTTCCACTGATGATACCGCGACCGTGGCGCAATCCCTGGCTAAGCAATACGGCGAGAAGCGCATCCGCTTTTTTCAGGGTAAGCACCAGGGCTCCCAAAAGACCCGCAACCGGGCGCTGGCGCAGTGCCGAGGAGAGTTTATCCAGCTCCTGGATTCTGATGATCTTATTCACAAAGACAAGTTCCGCCTGCAGGTTGCAGTG
>JAFGNG010000243.1 GCA_016927125.1 Planctomycetota bacterium
GCCAGCATCTTGCCGGGAAAACGGGCCGAGCCCATTCTAGCTTGAATTCCGATTACTACCTTAGGCATGCCAAATATCCCGCAATAACATGAATGCCTCGGCCTGCTCCAAACCGCACTCCACCCCCCTGATTGCCGCGAGGTGGGCAATTGCTTCCGGGCTGCGGGGATGAGGGTATTTCCGCCCTTCGCGTTCATAACACGCCAGGGCTTTTAATTTGTCCTCCAAAACCCCGCTGATATCGACATATACATTCGGGATGAATCTTTCCCCCGGCATGGGAGGTGACTGCTCGGTCGAGGAAGGCGTCTCATACATTAAAATCCGCTGCGGCGCACTCGGGCCGCAAGCGCGCAGCACCACGCGAGCAGCCGCAAAGACCGCCCGATGATCCTGGTGATTGTCGCCGTAAAAATTAAGGTACACCTGGTCAGGTTTAAAATTTTCATAGCACTCTTCCAAGGGCTTCAAGACATCTTGGACACAGGCATCGAGCCTCTCATCCGGTAAATTGAGGAAGGTAAGCTCTTGATACCCCAGGAGCTGCTGGGCTTGTATCGCCGCTTCCTGTTCAACTGCATTGGCAGCGGTATCAAAGGCGCGGTCGTAAACCCGGTAGGCGACGATACAGACCGCCACCTGGTCACCCGCAAGGACATGCCGTCGAATAGTCCCTCCCACGCCCAACAATTCGTCATCCATGTGCGGTGCGATTACCAAGACTTTATTCATCGTCTTCCACCTTTATCTATGCTTAAATGAAATTAACCGTCTTCACCTTGCTCATATTTTCCAGCAAAATATTGTATTTCGTAATCCGGCATTCCGGGCAGATGCTTCGGCAAAACTCGCCATCCAACATCTGATCCGCTTGTTCGCGCCTCTCCTGCCCCAGCCAAATCTCATGGAATGAATTCTGATAGAGATTGCCGATAGGCTTCCAGTCGGGATGGATATTAAGCCGCCCGCAGAGATAGACATTGCCATCCGCGGTGATTACCGTGCTCAGGCTGTGGGCGCGGCAAGGTTTGCCATCATTGCCACAGATGCGATTTTCTCGCATTGCGTCCACCAAGACATTGAACCTGTCAGTGGTGTATTTCTGCAGATAAGTCAGATCCAGCGGTTCAAATAATTCTTCGTGATCAACCACCGGGCGGAAATGCACATAACTGGTATTCAGGCGGCGGAGAGTCAACACCAGGTCTTCAAGGTTCTTGCTGTTGAGTTTATTGACCACATAGCCCACGCCGCAGACAATTCCCTCCTCGGCAATGGAATGGATGTTATTCAGGACCTGGTCAAAAAGGTCCTTGCCCTTGCATTCCCGGTAATTTTCCTTTGAAGAGGCGTCGAGACTGATTCGGATCCAGGAAAAATGCTTGACCAGATCACGATAGGGGAAGAGCACGCCATTAGTTATCAGTCCTATTGACAACCCCTGCGCGGCAATGAATTCCACCAACTCGTTAAAATGTTTATAGAGGGTAGGCTCGCCACCCCCTTCGATAACTATGCCCTTGGTGCCATGAGCCTTAAGATCACGGACAAGCTCCTGGAGGGTCTCATAAGAGAGATCCACCATCGCCTGCTGACGGAGGTTGGAATCCGAGCACCAGGGACAACTCAGGTTGCAACGGTTGGTGAGGGAGAGCTCCACGCTGATCGGGTATTCCGGATCGGGGTGGCCCGGAGTAATGCCGCCCAGGCTCTTCAGTTTTTCAGGGAAGAGCATAATCTTCTCCAATCCCACCTCCTTCACTTGGGCCAAAGAGCGTTGAGAAAATTGTGCCAGGGAGGGATGATGGTCGAGGAAGCTAACGAGATTTTCGTAACAGTCATTATCCGGAACATCCAGGAGCTGTTCGAGCAAGACCAGATCATTTTCCACCGCCATATTCACCCGGTAATGCGGGCGTGAAAGCGGGTGGGCAAGACGGAGGATTTTTTCGGGAGGCAAAATATCCCGCAGGGCAAAGAGGCCGGTTTTGCGGAGATATCCGGAACTCTCTACCTGCAGCTTCTCCAACGCTTCCATATTTGCAACCTCGCAGCCAGCGCCAAGCATGACTCCGTCATAATGTTGATTGGTGCTGTAAACAACCCCCTGCTCAAGGTGCGCGTTGATGAGATTGTCCATTTCATGCGGCATAATCAAGGGATAATTGCCTTCCACATTGACTACGATGGCGGCTTCTCCTAAGAGGGCTGCCGCGTACATCCTGCCAACCACATCACCATAGGCGGCGCGACTGGTTTTCAGGCCATTCTCATCTGCCCATTTGGTGAGCTTGTCATCTTCGTTCTGATCGGAGGTGGAGAAGAGGATTTCATCAAGTTTTTGAACTTTCCGCAGGCGCTCAAGCAGGATATCGAGAATCGATTTATCCTGCACTCGGGCGTCATACCGGTTGGGAAAATGTTGGGACAGGGTGCTGGCCTTGATTATTGCAATTATCCGCTTCATCATTACTGCCTTTCTTTGGGATCTTGCAGAAGGATCTGCGCCAGTTCATCTACGGATTTCTCCGCGTGCTCCCAGCCGTACCAGATTGGTGCGCAGGCATGATGGGCCACCAGCCATTCGGTATTCGGCAGCATCTTGACCGCGGGATTACGTTCGATATTGTACCCCAGGTCACGCTTCCCAAAGACCTGACCGGTCTGTTCATTTAAAGCGAGATCAAAGACAATATATTTGTAATATCCAGATTCCATGCCTTCGGGAACACATACCCGGTGGGTAAAGAGCTGGTCGAATTTTTTAGCTAGGGCACGCTTCCACGAGAGGATCGCATCCATCCGCTCCATCTGCACATTGCCAAGCGCGGCCGTTACTTCTCCCATGCGGAAATTGAATCCCGTGTCCATGGCATATGATACCTGCCCGTCCTGCACCACCTTGCCATAGTTCCGGAAGAGCTTAACCCAGTCAATAACTTCCGGGGAGGAGCTCACCACCATGCCGCCTTCTCCCAGGGGCATGGTTTTAGTGGCATAAAATGAATATACCCCGCCCAAACCCCAACTCCCCGCGGCCTTGCCGTGATAAGTTGCGCCGTGGGCGTGGCAGCAATCTTCAATCAACGCAATCCCGCGCTCCTGGCAAAGCTTGGCAATCGCCTCGATGTCAAAGGCAATATGCCCCCCGATATGAACCACGCAGACGGCGGCCGTTTGCTCAGTGATTCGATTCTTCACATCCTCAAAGGACAGGCAAAGATCCTCGCGGTTACAATCGGCATAAATAATCCGCGCGCCTGCTTTCTTGGCGGCTACGGTCGTGGCCCAAAAGGTGTTTGCCGGGACAATTACTTCTTTGCCAGCAACCCCGGCGTATTCATAAAGGGCAGTCAGTCCCGCACCGCCATTGCAGAGTGCGGCGGTTTCCAAGCCGGTATACCGGGCAAAACTCTGCTCAAATTCCTTAACCTGGGTACCCTCGGACAAAAAGCCTGAAGCAAAAACAGCTTCCAGGCGCTGGTAATAGCGTTGGCGGTATTCGGGTTCAAAAGGGATAAACATGAAATTTATATCCTTTCCTGCTCTTCCTTATAGAGATAGATGGTAAAATCGTGCGGCAGGTAATCGTGGCGCAGGATAGCTCCTGCCCCCAAATCAAGACAGAAGTCGAGAAAAGCCCCGGGATCGCCGTGATATTCCTTTTTATCCTGCTTCTGGGTCCGGGTGCTCATCATGTTAAAGGCGACAGCTTTTCTGCAGGTAGCATACATCGCTTTGATCGATTCTTGAACGAAGTGCTCGTGTTCAGGAACCCGCCGGTTAAAGATCCCGGAGGCAAGAACATAATCATGACTCTCGGGGGGCAAGCTGCCATCCATAATATTCCCAACCTGGAAATCCACGCTGGGAAATCTTGCGCGGGCAGCTTCTACCATCGCCGGCACCAGATCCATGCCGGAATATGTCAACTCTTTAAACCGCGTAAGCAGATATTCATAAAGGTCGCCCAAACCGCAGCCGACATCCAAGACGGAAGCCTTCGCCAAGGGGGCGACCTGCGACAGAACTTCGAAACGAACCTCCTGCGTGGCGCGGCTGCCCCACCCTAAGGATTTGAAATCATTACCGTGGCGCCTGATATTGTCTTCATAATAATTTATTAACTTATCAAGATTCATAACTTTTGCGCTTTCCATGCGTTTGATTGAAGGTTTACCGGATTCTTATTCCATAGTCTTTGCGAAAGCCCGGAGATCTGCCGCCAGGAGATCGCCGATCCGCACTACAATTGTAGCGCTGTCAGTCTTGTCTTCAAGCCCCTCGAGTTCCGCATCATCCTGTGCTACTAGCAGAACATCGGCGTCTACCGCTTCGGGGGCAAACTGGCGAATCTCGGTGTTAAGCCATTTCTCACCCGCTTTTTTGCCATCATAAACCGCGTTCAAGGTTAAGCCCTGCTCAGACACGGAGAGATAAACCGCTTCCGCAAGTTCGCCCACACCGTAGATAGCCACACTTTCAATATCGTTTTCAGTCTTAAGGCGTGCTAATTCGGTGTTGATTAGCAACCTGACCTTGCAGAAAAACGAGGTGGTTAGCTTGACATAATCCAGCACCAGCTTGGTCTTCTCTTTGAAGCCTTTCCGGGTGAGGTAATAGGCAAAACGATTTGCCGGTAGGCTCTTGCTCTTGACCAGCCCCTTGCGGATCAAGCGACGCAAAATGTTATTGGTTAAGCCCAAGGCTATCCCGACCCGTTGGGCAATCCCTCGCTGCGAGGTTTCCGGATTCTGCTCTATTTCCTCAAGAATCTGCAGATCCCGCCAGGCTTGCTCTGCACCATTATTATTACTATTCATAATTGCTCCATAAGTTATATATATCGTCTGACGTTCATTCAGTGAACACTATAATTATGGTTTACGATCTACCCAAAGTCAAATCATATTTTAAGGTTTGAATGATTGCGGTTCTCATGCAAGTGCTTAAAATAATGGCGTTTTGGTAAATTTTTATTCTGATTTGCTAGTTGCCAGTAGCAGAAAAAATGTAGTAAGATAAGTATATCGTTCATTTTGTGAACGATTATAACTGGAAATTAATATAGATACATAAAATATCCCAACACGGATGATCGAGCCGGGATATTTGAAGCTTAAAATATAAAAATTTGTCTAATAAGTCGGCCAGAAGCGGTAATCCTTAATCAAGCTCCAGGCGGCAGCGTACTCCCCTTCCCCGATAGCCTTGTTGGCTTCGGCGATGGTCTTGGTGGTGAATTCATCATCTGGACGTAGCTTCTTGGCCCGATCCATGACGTTGGTCATGTGGGAGATCTCATGCGCGGTGATCTCGCCGGTCTGGTAAGATGCAATCTCCAGCTTGCCGGAATCAACCTTGTAAGCCATCATCGCGAAGGGTGCCAGCTCTACCGGCAGTGTGATCTTGCCGGCATCCGCCACCCTTTTGCCGCTTACCAGCTCGGAGAGCGTGCCCCCGGCATCAATCTCGACAGTCCCGGCAATATGATAGTAGCCGGGATTAGCAATATACATCCAGGATTCATCGCCCTTGCTCAGCTTGCGGATGGTCAGGTTGGTGGTGAGGTCGGTATCCAGCACCTGCTCGAATTTCTCCGCGGGCAGGTTGGTAAACTGCACCATCACCTCGCGCTGGACATGCTCATTACCGATGTTCAAGGCGAGATCTGTATAGCCGGAGAGAATGATCTGCGGGTCACCGGTAATGATGGCCTGAGTAAGGGTCTCCCGCGCATGGTAAGCAGGCGGTTGGACTTCCACCCGGGTCTTATACGCGTCCATGATCCAGTCAGAGCCTTCCAGGATGTTAACATAAGTCCCGGGGCTGACCCCGTGGCTGGAGAGATAAGGATGACCAGGGCTGATGACCGCATTTTCATCCCAACTTGTCCGGCACAACACCCCGGTGCTGGGCAGGCCTGCGAAGGCGCCGACCACCACTTCCCGCTCCTTGGGAATCCACATATAGGGGTTCTGGGAAGGATGATCATAGGATTGCCGCCAGTTCATGGTCCAGCGGACCAGGGTGCTGTTTTTAACTTCGCTCAACAGCTTGATATCAAGCCCGAAGGTCTTCATCATTTGCGCAAAGGTCTGGCCAGACTCCATTAACTCCTGGTAAGCTTCCCTGGTCTCAATATGAGCCATGACATTAATGAACTGGAGATCATCGCGCTCGGCGGTAAGGATTTCCACAGCTTCATCAAAGAACTCTTTCAGCTTCTGGCAGCGCCAGTCCAGGAAATTCTGGCGGAGCGTCTCATCCTGTGCGATTGCAGTGGCGCGTTTGCCAAAGCGCTCCGGATCATTGGATTCAAACTTGAGATCGATCCCGGTATCATCGAAGAAATTACTGAAGGTGATATCATCATAGCTCCAATCCAGCGGCGTTTGCCAAACCTCGCGGCCCCGCCCCGGAGAATAACCCGGGAAGTAATAGCTGGTCGGGTGGCCGGTCGGGCTGGAGAAATTGCTGACGCCCATGTAATTCTTGATATGGCCGTAAGTATTCGCCATGTCACGGACAATGGTAAAATAAGTCTGGCGGAAGTACGGATGCTGGAAATTTGCAACATTAGTGCGGTCGAGCATCCGCTGATTGCGCTGCTCACCCTTGGCATTGACATACCACATCGTATCCGCGCCTGCAGCAACCTCCTCATCCGTGGCATAGGTTTTCAAGCTCACCGGCATGCTGAACTGGATGCCGGTTACCGAACCCATGTTATTAACGTCCAGGATATTAGCCAGGATAGTCTTCATGCAGTTTATAATCCGGGGTGACTTGCTGTTGGGATCGACCGGCAGGAAGGGGTTATAACCTTCGTGGTATTGAATACATCCCATCAGGTGCATGTTCTGCCCCGTAAAGCGGAGGTATTGCACATAGCGCTCGCTGGTAGCCTTGGTCCAGTGCATTTGCTGGATGGTCCGCTGGATTAGGGAGTCATCCCGCCTGGCGGTTGGGGTTATGGTGCTGTCGGTATCGCCTCTACGCTGGCCGTTTACGCCAAAGCTCATGCCAATGGCGGAGGTGGAATAACAACGCTCAGTATGGATGCCAAAATCCCGGCTTCGACCCGCTTTGACCGCAGGTAGGTTGCCCTTGATATGGTAAATCTTCAGGGACTTCGCCGCGGCCGGCCAATCATTCATGTAATTGTGAATGTCAATCGAATGGACACCGGAATCAGCGGTATGAATCCACTTCAGCTTCTGCATGGTGTCGGTTTTATAGTATTTCCCGCCGGTCTCCGCCCCGGTGCCGGATTGGCTATTGCTCCAGACATGCTCGAGTTTGGAAGAAATCGAAACATTTATGACCCGCTCCGCATCATCGGGATATTCCAGCTCCAAGAGGTAAAAGTCGCCGGGATGCTGGAATTCAATCCGGTAACTGAAGACGGAACTGCGGAGCGTACCGGTGACCTCGCGATAGACCAGGCCGTTTTCTTTCCGGATAATTTTCGGCTCAGTAATTTTCTCCATGGCTTCCCCGCTCTTGACCGCCATAGATTCAAACCACGGGTGGGGGTCATTGGGGTCGGTAAAGTCCACAATATCCTCGAGCTCGAGATCCAGGCCGTCGTAGTAATCGGTGGCGTCGATGTACTTCTGTTCAACCTTGCCGAGAACCATGATGATTTCACGTTCGCGCTCATCAATGATATTCCCGGACCAGTCGATCAGGCGCAAAGCGATGGTATAAATCCCATCTGTCTGCTTGCCGAGGTTGAGGCGGCAAACCACAGATTGCTCTTGCAGAGATTGATCCGCGGTATCCAAAGGGGTTGGTTTGAGAAAATCCACCTCTTGGGTGTTAATTAACTCACTGGTACCGTCAGGGTTCTCCCGGGAGAAGAGATACTCAACCCGTTGCGCGATTTTGCGTATTCCCGGAGGAATCATCACCTCGAGTTCAATATTATCTGTATTTCTATAGATGAGATCCCGCCGCTGGGGGTTGCGCATTTCCAGGTAACCCCGGTAAGAGGGAACCGGATGCTGGTGTTGACGGATAACACCTGAGATATCATATCCCCAGATCCCGATATTCTGCCAGGCGGAATCATCAAAGCCCGGCTGGTTCCATCCCTCGGCTTCATCGGGAGAGGTTTTCCAGGTTTCATCGGTGTTGAGATCAATAATCGAGCCGTCTTCCATAATAATTCTAATCTGGGCTATGATATAAGGAGGATAGGGCTTGGGGCGGTAACCGTAAAACGCCGCACAATTCTTGCCGGACTTTACATACGGCGTAATATCAACCGGCTGCAAGCAGTACATCCTCTCCGGGGGCAGCGGCCTTTCAACCAGTTGGCCGTTGAGATAGAAAGCGCTGACCATCTTGATCCGGTTCCAGGTGCGGAAGTTGGCGCTGCCGACATCGGCGACGGCCTTCCAGATCTTGCCTTCCGGGATCTCGAATTCCTTGCGGATATAACCCTCGCGCCTCTCGTCTTCGCCCTTGGCGGGGTGCTCCAGGGGTTTGCCCTTGTGATACTCCTGGAGAGTAGGATCTGTTGACCACTCCTGGTCGAGCGCCCTGCAGGATAAGGTTGAAAGCATAAAGATTGCCGTTATCACGCTTAAGATAATTCGTTTGTGCCGTTTCATAACCCCTCCTCCAGTAATAAAGAATTATGGAAAGATTACACCCTCGGTCCTGGCCTTTGAAAGACCTCGAAGATGGTGCCGCCGTATTCAGTAGTATCCAGGTGCGCGAAGCCACCCACCGGAGTTCTCCCGCTCATCAAGACCTTGATCCCAAGTTCAGTAGCCTGGGCGATGGTCGCGTCCAAGTCGGGGACGTCAAAGCCAAGGTGTTGCAGCCCTTCGCCATGTTCATTCAAGAAATCCTCATAAATGCTCGGGGATTTCACCGGGCAGGAGAACTCCAACTCCATCTTGCCAAAGCGCGCGAACGCCATTTCCCAGTAACCCTCTGAGGGCTGGCCGAGATAAGTGATATTGTCATATTTGATTTCCGGGAAGACAAAGGGGCCGATCCCGAGAACCTTTTGGTAATACTCCGCGGTTTTATGCAGGTCGCGCACCACCATGCAGATCTGGCAGGGGTCATTCAGCCCCAGCGCCGCTTTAAAGTCTCTATTTACGCACATTTGTTTAATTCCCTCTGGTTAAGGTAAGCTATTTGCCTGAGCCGGTATCCTTGATCCCGCCGGTGGTAAAACCGCCATCCATCAGGATCAGCGAGCCGTTGAAATAAGCAGAGCCTTCGGAAGCAAGGAAGACGATCGGGGGGCCGAGTTCTTCAGGTTCACCAATGCGCCCGGCGGGGATGCGCTGGGCCATGGTTGCGATCCACTTCGGGTTTTCCCAGAGGACGCGCGTCTGCTCGGTGCGCATCCAGCCCGGAGCAAGGACATTGACAGTAATCCCCTCTCCTCCCCATTCCGCAGCCAGGCTCTTTGTGAGCTGGACAATGCCGCCGCGACTGGCGCAGTAGGC
>JAFGNG010000244.1 GCA_016927125.1 Planctomycetota bacterium
AGGCATTCCCAGGTCAGAGGTTCTGTCCTGCGGATGAGGAGCAGCTCGGTCTTGCCCCCGCCGCTCCGCCGGCCGCGCAAGCGGGCGGGAAAGACCTTGGTGGTATTGCGCACCAGCAGGTCGCCCCGGTTTAAGAGTTCAGGAAGTTCCCAAAAGGTATGATGTTGCGGCCCCGACTCACCAGTCAGCACCAGCAGGCGCGAAGCGCTTCTCTCGGCCAGGGGTTTTTGCGCGATGCGGTCGGGCGGCAGCTCGTAGTCATACAGGGAAACATCATCTTCCGGCGGTAACAACATTTTTAATAATTCTCGGCACTCTCGTCTTCCGGCAAAACCGGGTAAACGGGACCGGAAAAGGCTGCCGAACTCGAGCTTTTTTCATCCCCCTCGGGCTTCTTGGGAACCACGATCCCATCCACCCGGCAGATAATATCCAGGCTGATCGCGTTCGGGATGAGACGGGTAAAGGCCGCGCGCACCGTCTTGCGATGGCTTTCAATCCGCTTCGGGATATCCGGCTGGCTGTCGAGCTTGAAGCGCAGCAAACAAGTGATGGAATCATCCTCGTCGTTCACCTTAAGCTCCACATCCACGTCATGGACATCCCCGGACTTGCGGATTTCATCGCCCAGCAGACCTTCCAGAGCGCTGATCGCGATGGAACTTTCCCCTTCATCCGTCCGGATGGTAAGGGTTTTGTCCGAGGTAATCCCGGAGTCACGCTTGAAGGCGAGAATAATATAAAAGACCAGAGCTAGGCCGGCGATTACATCCAGCGTTTTCATCCACCAGGCCGCTGGCAGCTCTTCCGCAAAGAGCGGCACTGTCACCAGCGCCACTCCCACTAAAATTAAAAGGGGGCGGATGATATTCTTTTCTACCTTGTTCATGATTCCCGCTCCTATAATAAGAGTTGGTTTACCTGTCTTGTCCTGAAGCTCCCATTTACCCCTCGGCCAGCTTGCAATCCTGGGGTTTTTTTATTCTTCGTAATATCCCTGCTCTTCCCTGCCAGGATCATTTTCTTTCTGCAAAGCCTTGATCATCTCCCGCGCGGCCTCGAGCTGCTTGCGCATGGCTGTTTCCGCCTCGGCCTGGGCATCAAGCTGTTTCTGCAGCAAGACCGCGGCCTGACGCTCTTTTTCTGCTGCTTCGGAGGCAGCGGCGATTAGGTCCTTGGCTTCCTTGACCCGGGCCTGCTCTTCCTCCAGGATAGCTATTTTGAGAGAGAGGTCCTCTACTTCTTCCAAGGCCTTCTTAAGCAGTAATTCTGTCTGTTCATGGTTCAAACGCTCTTGCGCCAGGGCTTCCTGGATTTCAAGGTTTTCCCGGTGGCTGGCTTCGGCCTTCTCCTCCGCCTTAACTGCGCGCATGGCCTCCCGTTCCACTTTTAACTTTAATTCTTCCAACTCAGTTAAAAGCGGGATTCTCTTGACCGCCCCCTCCACCTCTGCGTTTTTTGCCGAGGCGATCGCCTCGGCCGCAGCCTCATTCGCCTTTTCTAGCTTGAGATCTATATTAAAGATCAGATAAAACAATCCGGCAATGAAAACCAGGAATACCAGGATTAGCATGGTCACAATCCCGGTTGGCACCCCTCGGCGCTTGATTGCCTCGGTGTAAGGGCGTTGCGCCTCGCGGATGGCGGCGGCCAAGAAGTTGGCAGTATCTTCCGGCTTCCAGGTTGTGACCGCGCGCATGTCCGGCGCGGAGTGTGGTTCGGCATTGACGGCCTGCGCCTCTTCAAAAGAGATTCCAGGCGGTTCGTTAAGATTATTATTTGCGGATTGCGCCGGCTCGGCCATGGCAAGGTCCCCTCCCAAAATTAGCGCCTCAATCCTGAGCCTGGTAAGGCTCTACAGGCAGGATTAAGTTCCAGATAACACAACTGCTTGGTCTGGTTATATTTTACTGCCCGCGTCCGTGGCAACAAGTAAAAATGTTGTTTAAAAACAGCACCCGGCATTTAAAAAAACTGCCGGGCGCTTGGTTTTGCTTGTCATAATGCAGCTAATCCACTTAACTCAACCTTGCTTGGCTTACTCGCCTGCCTTGCAATTGCTGCAGTCAAGGTTCGCCAACTGCTCGAAGAGGTTCCAGGTGCGCTTGACATCGGCCTGGCCGAGGGCAAGCAACTTCTTCGCCTCTTCCGGCTTGCTCTTGGTGAGCATCTTGAAGCGAGTTTCACCGTAGGCGTAATCCTCGTAAGAAATCGAGGGCGCCTTGCTGTCGAGTTGGAGCGGATTCTTACCCGCATCCGCCAGTCTTGGGTCGAAGCGGTAGAGCGGCCAGTGGCCGCAGTTGACCGCCTTTTTCTGCTCGTCTATGCCCTTGCTCATATCAATGCCATGGGCAATGCAGTGCGAATAGGCCAGGATCAACGACGGGCCGTCGTAGCTCTCCGCCTCCTTGATGGCCTTGACCGCCTGCGCGTCATTGGCGCCCATGGCAATGCTGGCGACATAGATATTACCGTAGGTCATGGCGATGAGGCCGAGATTCTTTTTCAGCAGGGGCTTGCCAGCGGCGGCGAATTTCGCGACCGCCGCGCGGGGCGTAGCCTTGGAGCACTGGCCGCCGGTATTGGAATAAACCTCGGTGTCCATTACCATAACATTGACATTACGCCCGGAAGCCAAGACGTGGTCCAAGCCGCCGTAGCCGATGTCATAGGCCCAGCCGTCGCCGCCCAAAATCCAGACGGACTTCTTAACCAGGTAATCGGCAAGGCTATGGAGCTGCTTGCAGCATTCATCGCTGCACGAGGCGATCTTTTCCTTGAGCTGTTTGACGCGCTTGCGTTGCGCTCTGATGCCCGCCTCGGTGGTCTGGTCGGCAGTCTTGATCGCCTGTACCAAGTCGGCGTTCTGCTTGAGGCAATCGCAGCCGCAGTCCAGCAGTTCCAGGGCGTACTCGTTGAATTTATCAAAAGTCAGCCGGAAGCCGAAGCCGAACTCCGCGTTGTCCTCAAAGAGGGAGTTGCTCCAGGCCGGGCCCAGGCCCTGATCATTGACCGTGTAGGGCGTGGTGGGCAGGTTGCCCCCGTAGATGGAGGAGCAGCCCGTGGCGTTGGCAATCACCATGCGGTCGCCGAAGAGCTGTGTCACCAGCTTGACGTACGGGGTTTCGCCGCAGCCCGCGCAGGCGCCGGAATACTCAAAGAGCGGTAGCTTGAGCTGGCTGGCCTTGACATCGGCGAGCTTGACATCCTCCTTGTCGAATTCCGGCAGGCCGAGGAAGAACTTGTAGTTCGCCGCCTCGGGCTTGCGCAAGGGAATCTGCGGAACCATATTAATTGCCTTGGTTTCCAGCTTCTTGCCCTCGGCATCCTTCTGGTGGGCGGGGCACATTGCCACGCACGCCCCGCAGCCGGTGCAATCCTCCACCGCGTTCTGGACAGTGCAGAGCATGCCTTCCAAACCCTTGCCGCGCGCCGGGGTGGACTTGAAGGTTTCCGGCGCTCCCTTCAGCTTATCCTCGGGATAGATCTTAATGCGGATAGCGGCATGCGGGCAGATGATGGAGCACTTACCGCACTGGATACAAGTCTCAGGGTCCCAAGCCGGGACATGCATGGCGACATTCCGCTTCTCCCACTTGGTGGTAGAGACCGGGAAGGTGCCGTCGATCGGCATCTCGCCGACAGTGACGTCATTGCCGTTGCCGGCGATGATCTTGGCGGTAACTTTCTGCACGAATTCCGGCGCTTCCTTACTGACCACCGGCGGTTTTTCAATCGTGCTGGTGGCGGTAGCGGGATACTTCACTTCCTTGAGCCCGTCGAGGGCGCTGTCGACCGCGTTGTAATTCATCTGGACGATTTCATCGCCCTTCTTGCCATAGGTCTTCTTGATCGCTTCCTTGATCTTGGCGATGGCTTCGTCGCGCGGGAGTACACCGCTGATCGCAAAGAAAGCGGTCTGCATGATAGTGTTGATGCGCACGCCCATGCCGGTCGCCTCGCCGACCTGATAGCCGTCGAGGACGTAGAAGGTGAGTTTCTTGTCGATAATCTGTTGCTGAACCTCGCGCGGCATCTTGTCCCAAACCTCATCCGGACCGTAGGGGCTGTTCAAAAGGAAGGTCGCGCCCTTCTCCGCGTTCTTCAGCATATCATATTTTTCCAGGAAGCTGAACTGGTGGCAGGCGATGAAGTTGGCGGAGTTGATCAGGTAAGAACTGCGGATCTGGTCCGGGCCGAAGCGCAGGTGTGAAACTGTTATCGAACCGGCCTTTTTGGAGTCGTAAACAAAGTAACCCTGGGCGTAATTGTCAGTGCCTTCGCCAATAATCTTGATGCTATTTTTGTTGGCGCCGACGGTGCCGTCGGAGCCGAGGCCATAGAACATGGCGCGGGTGACGGATTCCGGCTCGATGCTGATGGAACTATCCACGTCCAGACTGGTGTGGGTGACATCATCAACAATGCCGACCGTGAAATGGTTCTTGGGGTTGTCAGCAGCGAGATTCTCGTAAACCGCCATGACCTCCGCCGGGGTGAATTCCTTGCTGGAGAGGCCGTAGCGCCCGCCGAGGATGCGCGGGTATTTCTCCTTGAAGGGGCCATAACCCTCGGCCATGGCCTCGCCGATGGAGGTGCGGACATCCGTGTACATGGGTTCGCCGACCGAGCCGGGTTCCTTGGTGCGGTCAAGCACAGCAATCCGCCGGGTGGTTACCGGAATTGAATCCATGAAGGCCTTGGTATCCCACGGGCGGTAAAGGCGGACCTTGAGAACACCGACCTTTTTGCCCCGGGCGACCAGGTAATCCACAGCTTCATGGGCGACATCGGCGCCGCTGCCCATAATCATGATAATATCTTCCGCCTCGGGATGACCGACATAATCAAAGAGCTTGTATTGACGGCCTACTATCGAGGCGAACTTGTCCATGGCTTTCTGCACGATCCCCGGGCAGTTAATATAAAACTGGTTGACGGTTTCACGCCCCTGGAAGAAGACATCCGGGTTCTGGGCGGTGCC
>JAFGNG010000245.1 GCA_016927125.1 Planctomycetota bacterium
GGGTTTGCTCAGAGCGGACTTCCCGGCGCGCCACTTCCTTGTAGCGCGCCTGCAACCTCTGATTATGCTCTTCCAAGGCCCCGTCGCCCATGTACAGGCTGCGGATCACCCGCGACTTCCGCCCGGCATTTCCAGACAGGGCATACGGTCGATCGAGAGCGGGTGTCTCCTGGCAAGAAGGAAGGGTCACGTTTTCAATCAACTGTCCGAGATAGCCGTCGTACAGGATCATCGCCGGCATCCGGTAGCGCTCGGATAAGGCAAAGGCGGTGGCAGTCAAATCCGCGATCTCCTGCGCCGAATTGGGCGCCAGGACCAGCATCCGGTAATCGCCATGCCCGCCGCCGCGCGTGGCCTGGAAGTAATCGCTCTGGCTGCCGGAGATATTCCCGAGTCCCGGCCCGCCGCGCATGACATTCACAATCACCCCCGGCAATTCCGCGCCACAGAGGTAGGAGATGCCTTCCTGCTTGAGCGAGATCCCCGGCGAGCTGGAGGTAGTCATCGCGCGGGCGCCCGCGGCGGAAGCGCCGAAGACCATATTGATGGCAGCGAGCTCCGACTCCGCCTGGATAAAGATCCGCCCATGCTTAGGCATCTCTGCAGCCATGTACGCGCCGAGATCATTCTGCGGAGTGATGGGATAACCCGCGTAAAACTGGCAGCCGGCGCGGATCGCGCTTTCCGCCACCACGATATTACCGGCAAGGAATTGGGAGTTATTCTCCATCAGCAGGTTCTTTTCTCATAAGCTTGATAAGGTCTATGCCATTACTCTTCCGAAATTTCTATCGCCGCATCGGGACAGACCAGGGCGCAGAAACCGCAGCCGGTACAGACGGAAGCATCCGTTACCTCAACGGGGTGGAGCCCCATACTATTATAATCTTCACTGAAGGTTAACGCCCCGGCGGGGCAGTATTCCAGGCAGAGGCCGCAGGCTTTACAGCGGTCAAAGTCGATGGTGACCTTGCGGCAGGCAAGTTTACTCATAGGCAACAAGTCTCCCAGGTTCTCTATAACAGTGCCACGGAACCAGAGCGTATTTTTCGATCGGAAATCCAAGAGCCGGATAAAACTAACACGTTGTGGTTAAAATATATTTTTACTATCTTAAAAGATAAAAATTATGTCAAGCACAATTTCCGGTTTATGGTTGACCGCTTGGCGGGAAGGTTTCACGCCCGCCCCAGCCGAGCTTGCGCCGGAGAATTTCATAGCGCCCCAGGTTTTCGATCTGTGCCAGGCGGAAAATCCTCGGGGAGGCTGAAATTTCCGCCACCATATCTTGGTTGAGAATGCAGAGGTCCTGTCCGTCTGCCACGAGGCGCACCGCCGGAGAGTCCGCCGCCACCTTGACCGCAATCACTTCCTGTTCGGAGACTACCAAGGGCCGAATCGCGAGTTCATGGGTGCAGACCGGGGTCAGGACCATTGCCCGCAGCGAGGGATTCAGGATGGGGCCCCCGGCGGAGAGGGAATGCGCGGTCGAACCGGTCGGGGTAGCGACAATCAAGCCGTCACCGCGAAAGACTGCCAGGGCGCGGCCGTCAATCTCCACATCAATCGCGGTCATCCGCCCGGTGGTCGTGTGCACCAGGATATCATTGAGAGCATGGATGGTTTCCTCTTGGCCGCCAGCCTGGATAATCCGGCAGGAGAGCATCATTCGTTCCGCAATCTCTACCCGATCTTCCAGCAGGGCGGTTACACCCGCAAACATCTCTTCCTTGGAAACCTCGGCGAGGTATCCCAGGCGGCCGAGATTAATGCCCAGCACCGGCACCTGGTTTTCGCCCAGGCGGCGCGCGATGGAGAAGAAGGTCCCATCCCCGCCGAAGCCAATCACGGCGTCAACCTGATAGCCGGAGAGATCCGTGTCATGCTCGGAGACGGCAGCGGCCACCTCGGCGCGGCCGGCCAGCCATTCCTGCATGGCGGCCATGGTAGCGACCGCTTCCGGCCGTTCTCTGCTGGAGACGAGGAGAAATCTCTTCACCTGAAGATCCTTTGTATATGGTTACTGCTTATAACTCGACAGTTAAGATTGCTTTTTCGCCAGAAAGGTCTGGCAGAGCCCCGCTGCGTCCAGATGCAGATCCGCGAGCAATTCGCTTCTGGACGCGTGTTCAATAAAGCGGTCCGGAATTCCGAGGCGAACCAGTTTCTTAGGAAAGGCGCCTGCGTCGGCCAGGAACTCCGCCACTGCCGAACCCACCCCCCCGGCGAGCGCGCCGTCCTCAACCGTGTAGATGACCTTTGCCTTCTTCGCGCGCTTCAGGATTTCACCCTGGTCCAGCGGCTTGGCAAAGCGCAAATTAACCACCGTCAGGTCAACGCCTTCCGCCGCCGCCATCTCGGCAGCTTCATAAGCGGGATAGACCATGGCCCCGTAAGCCAGAACCATCCCGTCCTTACCCTCGCGCAGGACTTCCGCCCTTCCCAGTTCCAATGGTTGGAACTCCTTTATCAGGGGCTTGGCGGGTAGGTTGCATTTGGGATAGCGCAGCGCCACCGGACCGCCGAGGTTGATGGCGAAGGTGAGCATCTGGTCGAGCTCCTCGCCGTCACGTGGAGCCATCAGCGTCATCCTGGGCAAATGCCGCAGGAGGGCAATGTCGTTGAGGCCGTGGTGCGTGGGCCCGTCCGCGCCCACCAGCCCAGCGCGATCCAGGGCAAAGACGACGCCCAGATCCGGCTGCAAGCAGATATCATGGAAGATCTGGTCGTAGGCCCGCTGGATAAAGGTGGAATAAATTACTACCACCGGCTTGCGGCCGCCCTTGGCCAATCCCCCGGCGAGGGTCACGGCGTGCTCTTCGCTGATGCCGACATCGATATACCGCTCCGGGAAGCGCTTGGCAATCGGCGACAAACCCGTACCCGAAGGCATGGCCGCAGTAATGGCAGTGATAGAATCATCCCCCTCGCAGGCTTCCAAGAGTGACTTGGCAATCACATTGGTATAACTCTTGCGCTTGAGATCCGTCTCTGCCGTCTCCCCTCCGGGAAGGATCTTGAAAGGGGCGGCGCTGTGGAATTTTTCTGGATCATTGGCAGCGGCGTCAAAGCCGTTGCCCTTGCGGGTAATCACGTGCAGAATCCGCGGGTGGTTCAGCTTGGAGAGGTTTTCCAGTTCCCGGGTCAGCAGGGGCAGGTTATGCCCGTCAATCGGGCCATAATAGGCAAAGCCAAGATCGGTGAAGACATGTTCGGCTTCCACCAGTTGCTTGATGCCATCGACCAGCGTATCCTGCAAGCGGTCAAGCTGCGGTCCGATCAGGGGAATGCTGTTAAGGATATCCTTCATCTCCTTGCGCGCCTTCTGGTAGGCAGGCTCGGTGCGGATGCGGGTAAGGTAACTCGAGAGCGCGCCCACGGTTTGCGCAATCGCCATCTCGTTGTCATTCAGGATAACCAGGAGGTTTTCCTTGGAGAGCCCCGCGTGGTTGAGCGCCTCGAAAGCGAGGCCGCCGCCAATAGAGCCGTCACCGATCAGGGCGACCGCGGTGCGTTCTTCCCCGCGCAGGCGGCTGGCAATGGCCAGCCCCAGCGCGCAGGAAATGCTGGTGCAGGCGTGCCCGGTGACAAAGCGGTCCTGCGTGCTCTCCGCCGGGTTGGGAAAGCCGGTGATGCCATTCTTTTGGCGCAGGGTATGGAACTGGTTACGCCTGCCGGTCAGGAGCTTGTGGGCATAGCACTGGTGGCCGACATCAAAGCAGAGGTAATCCTTGCTGAAGTCGAAGACGCGGTGGAGCGCAATGGTCAGATCCACCACCCCGAGGTTGCTGGCGAGGTGCCCGCCGGTCTGGCTGACCACCTCGGTCAAGAGCGCGCGGATCTCCGCCCCCAGCTTCGGCAAGTCTTCCGCCGCGAGTTTGCGGAGGTCTTCAGGACTGTCAATGGTGTTAAGTATGGGAGTCTCAGGCATTTTTTTATTCCAAAGAGTCTTTCGATAGTCTTTCAACTGGTTTCAGAAGTCAGAACTTAAACCTTTAATGATCCCTCTCGGCAATGAAATCCGCCAAGAGGCGCAGCAGCATCGCCTGGTTGCCGAAACCTTCCAACGCTTTCTTGGCATCTATAATAGTGTCTCTTAAGAGCATCTTTGCCCCCTCGAGCCCCATCACGGCGGGATAGGTTAACTTCTGCGAGGCCGCATCCTTGCCGCTGCTCTTACCGAGTTTTTCCTGGGGAGCTTCGATATCAAGGATGTCATCCTTGACCTGAAAGGCGAGGCCGACCTTCCTGCCATACTCAACCAGGGCCTGGCGGCTCTTCCGGTCCGCCTTGCCAATCACCGCGCCCATCTCCACCGCGCAGGTAATGAGCGCGCCGGTCTTGCGGCGGTGGATTCCCTCAACCTTCTCCAGCGGGCTGAGATCAATGATATCGGTCGCCCGTTTCTTATTCTTCGGAGCAGTGGCAATGCTGTGGTTCTTCTCGGCTACTTTTTCCGCCATGGCTTCAGCCTCAATATCGAGCACCTGTCCGCCAACCATCCCGGCCTGCCCGGCAGCGCTTGCCAGGAGCCGCACCAGTTCAATAGCCTGGGCGGCAGGCTTGTGGGAGATGACGGTTTCAAAGGCCAGGGTCA
>JAFGNG010000246.1 GCA_016927125.1 Planctomycetota bacterium
AATCCCCTCAGAAGGCAAGATTGATCCCCAGCTACAGGATAGCCTCCAGACGATCGAATCCAAGGAAGCTGCCAAGATGCTGGATGCCGCGAAGTTTTATGAACGGCGACATAACCCCCAGAGCTATGACGCGGCGGTCTTTACGTACCGCGAGATCCTCCGGCGCTACCCGAATGTCCCGCAAGCCGCTACCGCCAAGGAGCGCTTGGAAAGGCTGGAAAAACACGGCCAGCCCGCGCCGGATATCGGGGAGCGGAAGTTCTCCCTGCCGGTGCCCAAGGTGAATCTGCCGAAGCCGCGCCTGAAGTTCTGGGCGAAAGCTGAGGAAGAGGAAACCGAGGCCGAGGATGAAGCCGTGGTTTCAGAGGAGGAATACCCCGAGCTGGATGTCGCCCCGATCAAGAGCCGCCTCTATGTCACCGGCGATGTGGTGATCGACATGGATGCGGAAGAGGCCAAGCTGCGCAATTTTGAAAGCGGCGCCGCCCCCGAAGCCCTCGAGCCAATCGCTGAAGGAGAAGAACAGGCTGCCCAGTACGTCCTGCCCGAACCACAGGTCTCCGGGGATTACGAGTCGGTCGAAGACGAAAGCGATCCCTTGGGTAAGGAAACCATCGCCATGGAGCCGTCTGTCTACGAAGTCGAACCGGAAGAAATGACCGCTCCCCTGGACGCCGGAGAAGAAACGGAAGAAATCCTCCTGGTGCTTCCCGCGCCGGAAACCGTTTTGAAACCGACACCGGAACCAGCACCTGAGCGGGTGGTGCAGGCGCAGGCCCCGGCGGTGGAAGTCAGCCAGGATGGCTGGACCTGGTCAGAGGAGTTCAACGAAGAATAAATAACCAGCGCGGCCGGGGTTATCCCGCCGCGGCAACTGGTTTTATCCCGCTCTCAAGATAGAGCCTAAGGGACTGGTGCAAACTAAAGGATTAAGGAATTCTGGACGAGGAGAAAACCCATGACATGGCGAAAGATACTGCTCTATTGTATTGCAGGGTTGCTGTTAACCCTTAGCGGCTGCCGCTACGGAGCGGGGAGCAGTCTGCCGGAGCATATCCGGACCGTCTACATTCCAACCTTTAAAAACAATACTTTTTATTACGGCTTTGAGAGCCGGTTGACGCGCGCGATCATCGAAAAAATGGTTGCTGATCCGCGCATCAAGGTGGTGCAAGAAGGAGAAGACAGCCTGCTGACCGGCGAGATCACCGAGGTCAACAAGCGCGTGATCCGCCAGACCCGCAAGGATTACCCCTCCAGCATCAGGATTGATATCACCGTCCGGATTACCTTCGAAGACAAGGTGGAAGGGACCATGCTGCTGGATAACGTGCGGATGCGCTCCAGCAGCAGCAGCTCCGCCGCCGGGGTGTATGATCTCGACCGGGGCGAATCCAGCAATGAAGCCGAGGCTGGCGCGATCGATGAACTGGCTTCGAACATTGTCCGCCGCACAGTAGGGATGTGGAAATAGCGGGAGTAGTGTTCAACTTAGATAAGCTATATACTTGATAAACCCTTTCTGCGCGAAGCTGTCCAACAGTGAACCTTTGGTTCAATCACCCAGCTTAGATTGGAAAAATGATGCAAGACAAGCAAGAACCACGCAAACCTGAACCGGACAACAAGACCGGATTCGACTGGCGCCGGCATCGCGGCCCGATAATCTGGTTCGCCCTTGCCTTATTGTTCCTGCTGGTGATTTCAGTCCAGGGGCAGGGCGAACTCAGCAGCGCCGAAGAGATCGATTATACCCAGATGGTTAACAAGATTAATCACGGTGAAGTTGAAAGGATTATTGTCGAAACCGGCAGCGTCAATATCAAGATCCGCGGCAAGTACCGCACTGAGGGCCTGCCCAGCGGTGCGCCCGCCGCCTTCACCTCCATCACCACCAGTGAAATGCTGGCAGGATTGAATGAACTCTGCGCCAACGCCACCCCCAAGGTGGATATCAGGTTTAAAGAGCCCAGCGCCTTGCTCGCGGTGTTCTTAGGCATTCTCCCCTATCTCTTGATCTTCCTGCTGATCTATTTCCTCTTCTTCCGCCAGCTCCGCAACATGGGCGGGGGCGGGGTGCTCTCCTTCGGCAAGAGCCGCGCTACCCGCATCACCCGCGACAAGGTAAAAAAGACCTTCGCCGATGTCGCCGAGGTGGATGAAGCCAAGGATGAGGTCTTCGAGATTATTGAATTCCTGCGCAACCCCGAAAAATTTCGCGCTCTCGGCGGGCGCCTGCCGCACGGCTGCCTGCTGATCGGCGCGCCCGGCACCGGCAAGACCCTGATGGCCAAGGCCATCGCGGGGGAGGCGGATGTGCCCTTCTTCAGCATCTCCGGCTCGGATTTTGTCGAGATGTTTGTCGGCGTCGGCGCTTCACGCGTACGCGACCTCTTTGAGCATGCCAAGGAAAGCGCGCCCTGTATCATCTTCCTGGATGAGATCGACGCCGTCGGCCGCAAGCGCGGCACCGGCTTCAGCGGCGGGCATGACGAACGCGAGCAGACCCTGAACGCCATCTTGGTGGAGATGGACGGTTTTGCTACCAACGAGAGCGTAATTGTTATGGCCGCGACCAACCGGCCGGACGTGCTCGACCCGGCGCTATTGCGCCCGGGCCGCTTCGACCGCCGGATCTACGTGGACCTGCCCGACCTCAAGGGGCGGGAGGATATCCTCAAGGTGCATTCGCGCGACATTACCATGACCAAGGATATTGATCTCCAGCGGCTGGCGCGCGGCACTCCCGGCTTCAGCGGCGCGGATCTTGAAAATATTATCAATGAAGGCGCCTTGCTGGCAGCGATGAAGAACAAAAAGGCTGTCGATATGGACGACCTTGAAGAAGCGCGCGACAAGGTCCGCTGGGGGCGGGAGAAACGCTCCCGCGTAATGACCGAAGAAGATCGCCGCATTACCGCTTATCACGAAGCCGGCCATGCCCTGGCGAATGTCTTCCTGGAAAATGTCTCACCCCTGCACAAGGTTACGATTGTCCAGCGCGGCCGGGCTTTGGGGGCGACCATGCAGCTCCCGGAGAAGGATGAGTACAACATGAGCCGCAAGCGGATCATGAGTGATCTCAAAATGCTGCTCGCCGGCAGGGTTGCGGAAGAGATCTTCTGCGACGATATCAGCTCCGGCGCTTCCAGCGATCTTGAGCGCGCCACCGGCCTGGTCCGGGCCATGGTCTGCGAATGGGGCATGTCCGAGGCGATGGGCCTGGTGCATTACAAAGACCGGAGGATTGTCGGCGGGTATGGCTGGGGGGATGTCCCTACCGAGGGCAGTATCTCCGAAGCCACTGCCGAAAAGATTGATCTTGAAATCCGCCGCGTCATTGACGAATGCTACGTGGAAACCAAGAAGCTGGTGGAACAGCACAAGCAGGAACTCCAGCGTATTGTCGACGCCCTGCTGGAGTTTGAAGTGCTCTCCGCCGAAGATGTCCGGGAATTGATTGCCGAGGATGCTATTGACTCCCTGCGCGAAAAGAAACGGCTTGAAAAAGAGCAGGCTAAGCAGGAAGAGGCGATAAAAACAGTAATCGAGAAGTCGGAAAATATAAATGGTGATCCGGCCCCTGCGGGCGAGGTTTTCCCATTTCTTGAAAACCAGGGGGAGGAAAAAGACCCGGAGAAACCAGCGGAATAAGGCATACGCCCAACCGCTGGGGCGCAACCGCGGGACTGCCCCGGTTCTATCAGCAGGAGCCATATTGGCTTGCAAAGGAAAGAGTAGCCATATGCCTGTTGTCAATCCCAATAACCCTGCCTGCGATTTTTACCATCACCCTTACAACCTTATGCTGTCCGAGCCTCTGCCGATGGCAAGCCGCACTTTAATCATGGGGATTTTGAATATTACCCCGGACAGCTTTTCCGATGGCGGGAAGTTCCTTTCCTCGGAGGCCGCGGTCGAGCACGCGCTCGCCCTGGAGGCCGAGGGTGCGGATCTTATCGATATTGGCGGCGAGAGCACCCGTCCGGGCAGTGAGCCGGTCGGCGCCGGAGAGCAACTGCAAAGAGTCCTGCCGGTGATAGAGTCGCTGCGCCAAGCCAGCCGGATCCCCATCAGCATTGATACCACCCGGGCCGAAGTTGCCGAGGCGGCGCTCGGGGCAGGGGCGGAGCTGGTTAATGATATCAGCGCGCTCCGTGATGACCCGGAGATGTCCGGGGTGGTCAGCAGGAATGCCTGCCCCGTAATCCTGATGCATATGCAGGGCCAGCCCCGCACCATGCAGGCGGAGCCGGTTTACCATGAGGTAGTTGAAGAAGTCTCCGCCTTCCTGGTTAAACAGCGCCAGGTGGCGCTTACGGCCGGGATCGCCCCGGAGAAGATCATCCTGGACCCCGGCTTTGGCTTTGGCAAAACGGTCGAGCATAACCTGGTCTTGCTGGCGCATCTGGACAGGCTTGTCGCGCTGGGCTCGCCGGTACTGGTGGGCTTCAGCCGCAAAGCCACCATCGGGGCAGTGCTGGATCTCCCC
>JAFGNG010000247.1 GCA_016927125.1 Planctomycetota bacterium
ATGCACCGCCTCCTGCAGGGCGATGTCGGTTGCGGTAAGACCGCGGTCGCCTTCTATGCCATCCTCGCGGCGGTTGCCAACGGCGCGCAGGCGGTCATCATGGCCCCGACCGAGATCCTCGCCCGGCAGCATGCCCGCACCTTTAGCGAATTCCTCAAGCGTTCCAAAAAGTCGCGTGTCCGCATCGGCCTCCTGGTCGGGGGAATGAAGACCGCGGAACGGCAGACCCTGTTGGCAGCGCTCCGGGGCGGGGCGGTGGATGTGGTGGTCGCTACCCACGCGGCTATCCAGAAGGATGTCGCTTTCCAGGATCTCGGTTTGGTAGTAATTGACGAGCAGCATAAATTCGGCGTTGCCCAGCGCGCGGTTCTGCGGCAGAAGGGCACCACTCCGGATGTGCTGGTGATGACCGCTACTCCGATTCCGCGCAGCCTGGCGCTGACTCTTTACGGCGACCTGGATGTTTCCACCATTGATTCCCTCCCCCCCGGCCGCAAGCGGGTCAAGACCATGGTCCCGGAATCCTCGGCCTGGCTGAAGATCTGCGATTTCCTCCGGCGAGAATTCACTGCTGGTCGGCAGGCCTTCATTATCTGCCCGTTGGTGGAGGAGAATGAAGATTTGGACTTGAAGAGTGCCGTGGAGGAATATGATCGGCTTTCAGAGCAGGAGTTTTCCTCCTTCCGCCTCGGCCTTCTCCATGGCAGGATGAAACGTGAAGAACAACAGAAGGTTATGTTAGAATTTCGCAAGGGCCGCCTGGATGCGCTGGTAAGCACGGTGGTGATCGAAGTCGGCGTGGATGTGCCCAACGCCACCATCCTGGTAGTGCTGCATGCCGAGCGCTTCGGCTTGGCGCAACTCCACCAACTGCGCGGAAGGATTGGCCGCGGTTCCCGGCAGGGTTACTGTATCCTGCTTTCCGATGTCACCAACCCTATTGCGCGCGAACGGCTGGAGATCATGGTCAAGGAATCCGACGGCTTTCGGATCGCGGAAGAGGATCTGCGGCTGCGCGGTGAGGGGGAGTTCCTCGGCACCCGCCAGCATGGCCATGCTTTCAAGCTGGCAAGTATTATCGACGACTATCCCGTGCTGCGCCGGGCGCGGGATGATGCGAGGCGTCTCCTTAAAAACGATCCCATGCTTTCCGGCGCCAGTCACCAGGCTATTCGCGAAGAGGTTATCTGCGAACTCGGTGACCGGCTGGAAATCGCTGGGACCGGATAAAAAATGCCCCGGTTTTCAGCCGGGGCACTTTTTCAACTCAGCATCAAATTGACAACTTGCAATAAAAAACTCTTATTTGCGGATAAAGGTCCCGGAACCGGGGATAGAGTACTCGCGCCGCCAATCCGGCCACCATTGCAACTGCAGGCCATTACCCTCGTCATCAAACTCATCCACCGCCACATTGAGGCGGAAGGCCTCCCATTCCTTTCCATGCATCTTGTTCAAATAAGATACCGGGATAGCTATCTCCGCGGCATAACCGGTGGAGTTTTTGAGGCAGACAAGCTTGGTTCCTGCCGGCAGGATATAAGGATTTTTGATTTCAGTTTCCAAGGACTCCTGCGGATTAACCAGGATAGCCAGGATCCAGGTGCCCTGCCCCTCTCCGTGGGACAATGAACGGATTGGCTCCGGCCTGGCGTCCAGCCTGACTTCAACTGCATCCTGTTGGTGGACAATTCGTTCCGGATCAACATAAACCTTATTGTCGACTACCGCAATGCCGAGATACAAATACTGCTCGTCATAAACGGCGGCGAAGCTAACCTTGCAATCTTCTGCGCCGCCATAGGTTTTTGGCTCAATCTGCGGGTTGATCCGTTTCTGCGTAGCCCGCCAGTCCTGCTCAATGGTAATTGGCAAGGTCTGCCATTCCTCCAGATTACCATCCACTGTTATCTCAACCGGTGTCCTTGGACAGTTATGCCTGGAGGCAACCGTGATTTGCTTGGTGCCCTTGAAGGTATAGTCCTTGGCGGTTTTTTCCGAGGTATACTCCGTTTCCCATTGCATCTTCAAAATGGGGGGATATTCGTCCAGGGTAATTGGTTTTTGCGCGGTGATGGTGAACGGCAGGCTCTGGGTACTGTGGGGCAACAGACTGACAACAAAAGAATCCAACACGGGCTTGAATACCTCATTCAGCTCGAAGGAGGCGCGGATTATTAAAGGATTTGCGCCCCGGTTGATGAATTGCATCTTGGTAGTAACTTCACCCTTCAGCTCTTGTTCAATATACAGCGGCTCAATATAAATGGCTGTTCCTTGTGAGACGGATTCAAAGATTTTAGCATGCTCGGCAGTGGTGATGTTTTCATCCTCAATACCATCGATCATCAAATTGGCAATCCGGGCCGCTCTCGGTCATGGTTACCCAGACCAGGTGATCAAATTCTCCAAAATCCGGTCCCCGCAAGGCGTTGGTGCCGCCGGTAGTTGATAGAATTATATAACTCCGGCCATGCTTTTCGTACTTGGCATAGTTGTGGAAATGTCCGGCGAAGACTGTATGCGGACGGTCCTTCAGCGCCATCTCCAGCCGGTTCCATTCCTGGTTACCGGAGACGAAGAGGGGATGGTGCATGAAGACGATGGTCCAGCGGACATCCTGGTGTTTGGCCAAAACCTCGCGCATATAATCGATCTGCGCCGCGCTGATCTGCCCCTCCGGCGGGTCATTGGTATTCAGGCAGAGAAAGAGCACATTTTTATAAATAAAGTAGTAATACGATTTACCGTAACGCTGTTGCCAAACCTCGGTCATGGTGCTATTGGTAATATCATGGTTGCCAGGCACTTAGAAAAACGGCATTTGCAGGCTGTTAAGGAGAGCGTCAACCTCGTTATACTGCGCTTCCAGGATAGTCACCTCCCGAGTATAGCCCTGAATCAGGTCACCAACCGTGATCACGAACTCCGGCTGCAAGAGGTTGATCTTGTCCATGGCGCGGGTAAAGACTTCTGGCCTGGCACCATCGGTGCGGTCGGCAACAATCATAAATTGAAAATTATCAGGATTGTCATTCGCCTCAAGATTAGTCCAGGGGTTTACCTCCTCCTCTGCCTCAACCTGGAAATCTGCCGCTGTGCTGTAATTCCCCAATAGCAGCACGGAAAGAATCAGGTAAGATAAGACACGTTTCATTGCCTTTAACCTCCTAAAAAACAATTTTGGGCATAGCCATAACTTTAAACTAACAATATTCTAACATAAAAATTTTTATTGTATACAATAAAATATGAGATTAATTAAACAGGCTGGTTTTGACTAGTCGTTAGGATTGATAAAAAGGGAGATTATTACGGTTCCGACAGCAACCCGTTTTTTTCCAGTTCCCGAATTACCAGGACTGCCAGCTCCTCGATAATCTCCTGCGAGGACTCCGGGTCCCTGCTTTCCGATACGGCTGACCAGATCAGCCTGTTGGTTGCAGTCTCGTGGATCCTGGTTTCAAGTTTTTCAAATTGCTGCCGGGTATAATAACCCGGGGCATAAATTATGCTACGCCTATACCGCCAGTGGGAATAGTATTCCCCGCCACGATAGAATTTTTCCATATAGGGTTTGGGTGCGTGGTAAACTTCGCGCTCCCCGGTCGCAACCAGGTGGGTAATCAGGATTGCCTGGAGTTGGCGCTTGGCCGCGGCCTCCTGCAGCACCTCCAGCGGCGGCTTCATCATTGGGAGCATGAGCGAGTTGCTTTCAACTGCTTTACACCCGCGCAATTCGAATTCATTGGCGAAGCGCCGTTCAAAGAGATGGCGGGTGGTTTCCTGCTCGGAGATGCAGACCACGAGGACGCTTTGCAGGGGTTTGGGATAAGCATTATTCAGGTAGGTATCTGTCAGCCTGGTATTGGAGCAGGAGGAAAACAGCATGGCGCTGGCAAATAAGAGCAGGGAAAAATACTTGTTTCGGCACATTATACGCTCCTCCCCGTTTCTGCCCAGAGGCTGCATGGCAGACAGGAAATGGCGTTCTCAAAACTGGAGCCACCCGAGGGATTCGAACCCACGACCTGTGCTTTACGAAAGCACTGCTCTACC
>JAFGNG010000248.1 GCA_016927125.1 Planctomycetota bacterium
GCCGTAGTGGATAAAGTCCAGGTAGTTGTGCGCAGAGCCGTCAATGCCGCACCAGCCGGTTTCACCCGCAGTGCGGTCGACCCCGCAGTTACGCGGGCAGAGCCGGCACGCCTTTACCATGCTCCGCGCCGTTACCAACCGGGATTGGGCTAAGGCTTTAATCGAGGTCATCCATCACTTCCAATCCCCCCAGGCGGCTGCCCGCATCCGCCTTGCCAGAGGTTTGCCCCGCCAGCTTGCGTTGCTGCTTGCGCACCCATTTGAGATAAACATAGCCGATCACTGCCCCGCTGACATGCGCGAGGTGCCCGACGCCGTTTTGGGTGCCCCGCCACAGCAGAATAAGTTCAATTGCAAAGAGAACATAAACCAGGTACTTCGCTTTCATGGGGATCATTAATAAAAAGATAAAATGGACAGTTTGTTCACCATAGTTGATAAGAAACGCAGCCATCAATCCGAAAATCGCGCCGGAAGCGCCGAGGCTCGGCGCCGCGTCGGTCTCGAACATTACATTACAAATATAGACGACCAGGGAAGAGCCGATCCCGCAGATCAGGAAAAAACTGATAAACTCCCGGCGGGTCCAGGTAGAGGCCAGGCCGTTGCCAAAGACATACAAATAAAGCATGTTGCCGATAAAGTGGCCAATCCCGGCATGGAAAAAGATAGAGGTTACCAACTGCCAGATATGAAATTCGTAGGGAACGTAGTCGGTATTCTGCGCAAAATATTTGATCACAAAATCTTCAACTGGTTGGAACATTACAACTGGCAGGAAACACGCGGTGAAGAAAATCAGCATTTCAATGATCAACCGGCAGGGCGGCTGAATCATAAAACTTCTTGATCCAGGAGGATATGCAGTCATAGACATTCCTTTGCGCAGAGGAAATCATTTTAACCAATAAGTTACTGGCTGATTTATTAAGGGGTGAGAAGGCTCCCTTCATGTAGTATTTTCAAGAATATCTCCAGCCGGACCACACCAACAGCAACCATCCATAACGCCTATGCCAACCATAACATGTGTGGGTAAACACATCTTACTGGCAGTTGTTGCCAAGGCTGGATTGCGGCTGTCCTGAATTATCGTAATCATAACGTTAAAAGCCAATAAAGACAACAAAATTTAAACGCAAATCCAAGTCGTATATGTATCTCACCAGCCATACCAGGTGGTAGCTGGTAAATATATCTTAATATTAGGGTTTTTTTAAGGATTTGATGGCCGAAATACCAATTTTGGATTATTCAGCTTGGCGGCTGGCTTTGTGGGGCCTGGTGCTCAATAAAAGAACCGGCAAAATAATCAGGAGAAAGAGCGCGGCCATGACCCCGAGGCCAATCCACAGGGTTGAGGCGGCCTGCATCTTGCTGCGAAGGCTGCACTCCCCCAGGAGTGGCAAGGTATAGACCAAGCCGCTGTAGGAGCCCTGGATAATAACCGTGTCATCCTCCATCTCCAACGCCACCGGGGAACCCCACAAGGTTTCGCCCTTGCTGACCTTGTCCCAGACCGCTTGCCCGGTGAAGAAGATGGAGTGGACACTGCCGTCGCGGGCGTTCAAGACATAGAGGTGGTCATCAAGGGAAGCCGCGGCGACCAGCGGTTCCCCTTTTAGATAGAAGAAGGAAGGGGCGGAATAAACCTCCCCGCCAAAGCGCTTTCTCCACAACATCTCGCCGTCATGCGCGCGGAAGGCATAGAGGTTGTAATCATGGGAGCCGACCAAGACCATGCTCTCGCCCTCGACAGTTGCCACGCAGGCGGTGTTGTCAATCCAGTTGCCAGCCATACGTTTCCATAACATTTCACCGGTTTTAGCATCCAACGCGACCAGCCGCCCGAACTTCGAGCCGAGGAAGAGTCGGGGTTGTTCTCCATCAGTCTCAATCACCGGGGAACCCAGCACCTCGTGCGCCATCTGGAAACTCCAGAGAGTCTCAAGCCCCTCGCTGGAGGCGTGAAAGGCCTGTAACAAGCCCTTGCGCGCTGCCACGTATAGATGCAAGCGGCCAGCAATAATTCGCCCGGTGGGTGAGGATAAGAATCCCTGGCTGATTTCCCTGCGCCAATGTTCCGAGCCCGTCCGCATCTCCAGCGCCACCAGCCAGCCGCTCTGGGCGTTGCGTGCCAGGGCGCGGTCGTAGGCAAAACAGGTAATATAGAGGACCCCCTCATGCAAGAAGGGCGCGGAGAGCCAGCAGAAGCCGAGGGTATTGCTCGGCGCGACCAGTTCCCTGGTCCAGAGCTTTCTGCCAGTCCTGGCATCGCAGGCATAAACCGACCGGTCCGCAGAACTGTAGAAAACTATCTCGCGGTTGCCAAGATAACCAATCGCCGGGGCTTCCAGGATGGGGCCGTTGGTGATCTGGAACCAAAGCCGGGTTTTCTGGCTAAGGTCAAGCGCGTGGAGCTTCTGATCGTAGCCGCCGATATAGACAACCGGACGGTCATCAATAATTGCCACCGCGGGCGAAGCCCAGACCGGCAGCCCTACCTGGAATCTTCTGTCAGAAAGGGGTTTGAAGTGCCATTCCCGGATCGCGGGTGCGGTCGCGGGCGCCTGCCAGGTGATGGCCGCTTCCCCGGCGCATGATCCCCGCAAGGCCGGCCAGGGTGACTCCCCTCCCCGGGCCGGCAAGGCATACGCCACTATTAAACACAAGGCGAGCAAGGCTCTCATGATTCTGCCTTCCATTTATCCTTCACAGCAATGGCTTTTTGTGGGCAGGCATCGACGCATTTCAGGCACATGTGACACTCATGGGGATCAATCACACCTTTTTGAATTGCATCCACTCCGCAGACCATGTCGCAGACTCCGCACTGGTTGCACTTCTCATGATCAGTTTTAAGAGAGCGCACACTGTGTTTGGCTGCCCAGGCGATGGCTTCCCGCCAGGGACAAAGATACCGGCACCAGATATGGGGCACGGTCAGCGCGGCTAATACCACCATCACCGTCGCCAATAGCGAGGCTGGGTCATAAACCTTGCTGAAGCCGAAATGTACCGGCGAGGTGATGCGCAAACTCGCAATCGCGGCCGCCACGATGATGAAAAAGGAAAGCACCCGCAGTTTCCGCAATCGCTTGTCCCAGGTACCCATCTTCCAGACCAGGAGCAGGAGCAGCAGGATCAGCACCTCTGACCAGTAGATGCTGGCATCCTCAATGAAAAATACTCGTGTGACAGAGAGATATCCCATCCACCCGAGGAAGACTAAGGCAATCAGGATTGTCATGGCCAGCATTTTCCATGAAAATGGATAACCCTCGGCCTTGCGGCACCTGTGCCAACGGCCAAAGATCATCCCGGCGAATTCCTGGAGCGCACCGGTGGGACAGATCCAACCGCAGAAGGTCGGGCCGAAGATCATGGACATTACCAGCACCGTTACCGGCACCGAGCAGTAATACAAAGCCACAATGTTTTCGCGCCCGATTTCGTTCAACCCGCGGTGAAAGTTCCGGATCATGCCGAAGACACCGAGGCAGGTGTAGACTACGAAGATAAAGATCGCGATCCCGAAGATCTGATTGAGATGGCGCAGGGCCTGCCGCCGCCGAGAGGGTACCAGCACCGGGATTACCGCCAGCAAACCCAGGGCAAGGATAGTGAGAAGCTCGACATAGCTGCCCTCCATCCCGCTCAAGGCCTGGTCGAGGAGCTTGATATTCGCCGAGGCCGTTTCGATGTGGTTCTCAAGCGATTCTAAGATTGGTTTGAGCCATTCAGGCACGGGTTACTCCTTAATCGCGTGGAGCGGCAGGGATAACCGTAAAGGCAACTGATCCCCGGGTATTATCCGGAAGGCTTGCTCATAGGGCATATGGATAGTGACATTAATACCCGTCGCTACTTCAACCTCGACAATGGAAAAAGCGCCGCGCCCGGAGACGCGCTTAACCTTGCCGATGAAATCCGCTTCGCCTTGGGATTTCGCAAAGACTATTGCTTCGGGGCGAATCAACACATAGCCCTCTTCTTCGGCAAAAGGATCGCTTAATTCGGCTTGCATCCATCCCAGCTCTGCCATGGTCTGTCCACTTTCAGTCCGGAAAGTCGCGGGGAAGACATTAGTTCCGCCCAGGAAGAGCGCGACGGTACTGCTGTTCGGGTTACGGAAGAGCTCTTCAACCGAACCCTGCTGGACAATCCTGCCGCGCAGCATGACCGCGCATTGCTCATCCATCGCCCAGGCTTCTTCGCGGTCATGGGTAACATGGATAGTGGTGGTGCCGGTTTCCTGATGCAACATAAAAAGCGTGTCCAACATCTGGACTCTTGCGTTGGGATCCAGCATGCTCAGCGGTTCATCCAATAGTAAGAGGCGGGGACGGATTACCATGCTCCTGGCCAATGCCACGCGCCGCGCTTCGCCGCCGGAAAGGGTAGAGACCGACTGCGCCAGCAAATGCCCTACTCCCAGCAAGGCCACAATCCTGTCAAACTGGGCCTCGATCTCACCCTCCGGGAGATCCAGGTACGCCAGCCCAAAGCGGATATTATCCCTGACATTTAAATGGGGGAAGAGATTCGGAGTTTGCGAGACATAGCCAATTCCCCGCCGATGGGGCGGTGTCCGGGAGCTGTCAGCCCCTTCCAAGGCGAGCATTCCCTGAGATACTGGATAAACCCCGGCAATGCTATTGAGCAGGCTCGTCTTACCGCAGCCGCTCGGTCCCAACAGCACCAGGTAATCTCCCTGCCCCAACTGTAATGACACCGGGCCAAGCACAAACTCTCCCAGGCGCAGGGTCAGCTTTTTCATCTTGATGATTGCGCTCATGCGGTCCTCCCCTGCGAAGACATCAAGGTCCGCGCAACAAATTGCAGCAGGAAGAACATCACCAGGGAGAACAAGAGCAGCAACGCCACCAGGGGAGTTGTCTCAAAGAGACCAACCGCGTTAAAGCGGTTATGGACTGCAATCGGCGCGGTTTCCGGGCTGGCGGCGATGAACAGGACTGCGCCGAATTCCCCTGCCGCCCGCGCCCAGGCCAGGATCGCGCCCAGGAACAATCCTCGGCCTGCCAGCGGCAGCGCTACCCGGCTGAATTCCCCGCGTGGGGGCGCACCCAAGGTTCGCGCGGCTACCTCCAACTCTTCCGGAACCGCATCAAAGGCGGCAAGCGCGCTCTTTAGAAAGAACGGCATGGCGACAAAGATCTGGGCAAGCAGGATGCCAATCACAGTCCCGTCGATGGGAATCCCGAAAGTCTGTTGAAACAGATCTCCCAAAACCTGCTGCCGGCCAAAGACCCGCACCAGCATGATGCCCGCGACTGACTGGGGAATGACAATGGGAATATCAATCAAGGAAAGCAGCAAGGTACGCCCGCGAAAGCGTAGGCGGCTGATCGCATATCCCAAGGGGATGCAGAACAATGCCAGCACTCCGGTCGCGGCGGTCGCTGTCCACAAGGTGCGAATGATTGCTTCCTGCACCCTTGCTTCGCGCAGGATCAACTCGATATTATGCAGGTCTTCACCGAAGAGCAGGATCAATACCGGCAGCAGCATCAGGAAGACCAGGGTCAAGCCTACTCCCAGGAAGACCAGGGAGAGCGTGGAGCGTTGCTTGCCCCGGGCATCAAAGAGCACAGTCAGGATAAACCAGAAGATGAAGAGCGCTTCCCAGGGATACGGCTGGCAGAGGGTGAAGGAGAGAGTCAGCGTCCAGAAGTACGCCAACAGGCGGGGACTCCTGGCAGTCGCGGCCAAGCCCATCAGGAATAAGAGGAAGAGCGCTTCCGCGTTCTCCATCAATAGAATAAAGATCCCAAAGAGGGCCAGATAACTCGCTACAAAGAGATAAAAGTGGGTCAGGGGAAGATTAGAATAAATCTGGACGCCCACGTATAAGATCAAGATATTCACCATCAGCAACGCGCCGCTGGTGAGCGAATCCGGAGCCAGGCGCTGGCCGAGCAAGGCGTGCGCCGCAATCAGGAACATCAAGCCTCCGCCAATCAGGAGGTTGCGCCTGCCGAAGATCAGGATTACGCCAATCACCAGGTTGGCCGCCAGCAAAAGGATATTAAAATATTCAAAGAGGTTGATGTCGCTGCGCATATGCAGGAGCGCTAAGAGCCCGAGATGCCCTGCCAGCAAGAGCAGGACAATCATAGTACGCCTGGGCTTTAGCGAAAAATTGCTCATTGCAAAGGTCCCATGTACTTGATAAAACCGCCTTTAAAAGAAGTGGCGGTTCCCTGCTGGCCGTGGAAGTGCGAGGGGGCAAGCAGCCTGAAACCAGTTTCCGTAATCAGCCCAGACTTTTTGCTCAATAAGTACTCAACAAACACCTGGGCAGTTGCCTGGTCAGCATTACGATCTGGGATGCTCATGGTCCAAAGAATGGGACTGCCAGTAACGGTGATGTTTTCGTCGTGGTTGGCTTTCAAAGATTTAAATGTTACGGTCGCGCTGGAGTAATCCATTTCAGCCGCTCCCAGGTTAATGGCTTTATCCAGCTCGATAAAGCGGATATCAGAGGCGATGCAGATAGAGCGATAAATAAACGCATAATCAATCTCGCCAATTTTGAGCAAAGGCGTCAGGTGCGAGACATGATCAATCACCAGGCCGGCTTTCTTAAAGAGGGTGTCGTAGACCCCCCCTTGTTTTTGTTCCAACAGCTTCCAGACCAGCAACGTGCGAAAACCAATCGGTCCCTGGTTCTCATCCACCCGCCCGAGCCGCACGTCCTGGTTTAATAAAACCTTCAACCAGTCGGATTCCGCCTCATCAATGTAGGGAGCGCGAACACCAACCCCCAGGACGACCTCATCGGTAGCGAAATCAATCCGCCAAGAACAATAACTCTGAAGCATCTTTGTTATCAGCGAAGCGTCGGCCAGCATAATGAGATCGCATTGGCGGCCGAGTTCGGTCAACATGCGCGCCACGGTCTGGCTACCCGCAGATTCGGTTTCTATGGTAATGCCCAAATCCCTTTGGCAGTCCTCGCGGATTGCCTCCAGCAGGGGAGTAAGTCCGGCGGCATGGAAAATCCGCAAGGAGCGGGACTCTCTGGGCGTAGCTTTCCTATAGTTCATTGAGTAGATAATACCGGCCAACAATCCCAGGATGACTGCTGCCAGGAGGATAGTTTTATGCTTGTTGGAAGTCCGGTTACTCATGGTTTTCCCTTTTCTGGATCTTCTCAAAGCGCTGGCGACCGCCAACCGCTGCCCCGATGGCTGCCAGGACCTGCGCGTTGGGCGGAACAAAGACGGAGTGCCCCAGGTTTTCTTCCAGCGCCTTAACGAGAGCCGGGTTCTTGGCGCCGCCGCCCACAAAGCAGTACGACCCGCGCTGTCCCACGCGCCGTACCATGGAACGGATACGGGAGGCAATCGCCTGGTGTGCGGCAGCGGCGATATCCGCTTTGCTCTCTCCGCGGGCCACCAACCCTACAACCTCGCTCTCAGCAAAGACCGCGCAAGTCGCATTCATCGGGATCATCTTTTCCGATTGTAGAGCCAAGTTAGCGCATTCTTCATAACTCAATCCCAGCTTCAACGCCAGCATCTCGATAAACCGCCCGGTCCCGGCGGCGCATTTATCGTTCATGCTGAAATCTTCAATCTCGCCTTCATCATCAATGGCCATGACCTTGGTATCCTGGCCGCCGACATCAATAATAGTGTGGATGGTTTCATCCGTCTTAACATCGAACAGCACCCCGGTAGCGCAGGCCTTGATCTCTGTAACCACAATATCGCCAAAGCCAATCAGCCGCCTGCCATAGCCGGTAGTGGCAATGACTGTAACATCACCCTCCTTGAGAGAGGCCTCCTCCAGGGCCCGCTGGTAAATATCCCGTGCGGTCTTTTGCGGAAAGTCGCCGGTCGGGACTACCAGTGACACGCGCACGGCATGATCCTCAAGGATGACAACCTTGGTAGTGGTGGAACCGCTGTCGATACCTGCGGAGATCATAATTCCTCCCATACTGTTTCCAGAAATGCCTCCAGGCGGACCCGCAGTTGTTCAGTGTCCTCCAGGCTGTAATCGGTGCGGATGGTGGTAAAGGGAATCTTCTTCTGGCGCATGATTGCGCCGAGGCGGTAAACCTCCATGTCAAAAAGCTGGCAGAGGCGTAGACCGTAGTGCAGCACGCCGTCGGCGCGATGCTCCTTTACAAGATCGAGAATCCTGCTAAGCCGGGTCGCCTGGGAGATAAAACACGGGCACGGTGAGGCGAAGATATAGCGTTGCGCCAAGGCTCTATATATAGCCGACTTCGACTTCTCATCTATGACAACGGGATCAAAGCAGCTCTGAATCCCGGTGCATAAGGTGTCGGCCACCACATCAGCCCCGCACTCCTCGATTAAATTGAGCAGCTTGAAATTCGGCCAGATAATCGGGGCGCCGGTCAGCACCAGGCGCGGCCGCATTCTTTTCCGGTCAACCTGGTAAGAGTTAACTTCCTGCAACACCTTGTCAGCTTCCCGGTTCCAATCAACCAGCGGCACCCCGGCGAAGGAAGCTTGCAGGATGACATAGAGATCCCGGATTGAAAGTGCGGCGGGTTTTTCGGAGCGGGCGTCCTGCAAGGACCGCACAATCGCGGTGCGCGTCTGCGCGGCCTCAATCTCTTTTAACAAGGCCCGGCGTTTCAGCTTCAGGCCTAATTGCTTGGAAATAAACCTGGTCATGCGCTCCAGTTCGGAGGCCATGCTTGCGCCATAACGATTGGCATCCTGTTCCGGGGGAAGGTTCAAAACAAAAGTCGGGGCAAAGTCGGCCAGCACTTCTCCGAGTTTCTTCTTGGCATCGCAACTGGTCGGCACGATTAAGAGATCGCAGCGGCTTGCCAGACTCTTCTCATCGAGGAAGGAAGCAAAGGAAGCCTTGGCGACTGGGCAGATTTCACCGGAAAAAACCTCGTCACCGGGTTGCACCAGTGCGGGATTGCCGCAGCCCAGGCGCACCGGCTTCGCCCCCATGGCCAGAATTAACTCCTGCGGCACCATGTTGCAGAAATATCCAATCGGGGAACGGGCATCGCCTTCCCCCGCCTCTTCCATGAGAATCTTCTCAAACCAGGAGATGTTCGACGGCCGCACCGGGATTTCCGCGTTACGCTTGCGCTGTTGTTCAAACACGAGGCGCGAGTATCTCTTCGCGGCCGGGTCTTCGCTACGGCGCGGTGGAATTCCATAACGGGGATCGAATTGTTCAGTCATGGGTTTTCCTTAGGGAAGCTGGTTCATGTTTAGCCCGAAAGCGTGATTCTGTCACAGTAAAATCCGCGTGCTCCAGCGACAGGCACTTGTCGCGCGGGCATTTTTCCAGGCATTTCAAGCAGAGCAGGCAGTCAGCGCCGGTGACATCGGAGTCCTCGGTTGCTGCCCGTACCCGGTCGATATCCACCGGGCAGACTTCCGTACAGGCCCCGCACTGGTTGCATTTCAAGTTGTCCTTGCGCAGGGTAAACATGCCGCCGCGGCTGAATAAACCTGGAAAAATCCCCATTGGGCACAAACGACACCATAACCTGCGACTGGTCAGAAAGCAAAAGATAAAGACGCTTAACAACAAGACGCAGGCAGTAATGAAGAAACCAAATCCCCACTCCCAGGTAGGCAGCCCAGGATAGTTATTCGGTCCGCCCACCGCCACCGGGCAGACCTGCTGGCTTGGGCAAATCTTGCAGAACGGGTAGAGCGGGATTTTGCAGCCGTGAAAGTTACCGTTCTCATCCAGCGCTGGCACCGCCTTCGCCATGGCGAGAGTAAGCGCGGTCAGGCCAATGCCGCTTCCCAGGAAAGCTTTCTTCACCCTCGGCGTGGGCTTCAGATGCGGAAGGCCAGCCCTGCGGCGCAGCCAGCTCAGAATA
>JAFGNG010000249.1 GCA_016927125.1 Planctomycetota bacterium
CCTACGCGCCGTACGTGGAGGGGATGAGCGACAAGCAGCTCCGCCAGGAAGCGCAACACCTGATCTTCTCATCAAGCCAGAGCGCGTTCTCAAGGGGCGGGCAGACCCTCTTCCTGGACTTTAACATCCACACCGGGATTCCCTCTTACCTCCGGGACGTGCCGGCGATTGGACCCGGCGGGAAATATACTGGCAAAAATTATGGCGAATACAGCGAAACCGCCTCGCGCTTCACCAAAGCGATGCTGGATATCTGGAAGGCGGGCGATGAATTTTCCCATATCTTTGCCTTCCCGAAGTGTGATTTCCACATCACCGCCGATACCTTCAAAAATCCGCAGGAGCGGGAGCTGCTGGAATACGCCTGCGAGATTGCCGGGATTAACGGCACCCCGTATTTCGTCTTTGACCGGGATGAAGTCACCCTCAGCGCCTGCTGCCGCCTGCGCACCGCGATTGAGGACCAGACCATGATCACCCAGCCGGAAACCATGCGGTTCTGCGGCTTCCAGAATATCACGATCAACCTTCCCCAATGCGCTTACCGCGCGGGCAAGGGCAACATCCAGGGATTGTTCAATGAGATTGATCATGCCCTGGATATCTGTGTCAAGGGCCATATCCAGAAGCGGGTATTTGTTGAAAAACTGATGAGCAATCCCGCCATGCCGCTCTGGCAGGTGGGCAAGCCCTCCGAAGACGGCAAGCCTTACATCGATCTCGACAAGGCCACCTACATCATCGGCCTGATCGGCCTGAACGAATGCCTGCACTACATCACCGGGCAGGAACTGCATGAAAACGATGAAGCCCTGCGCGCGGGCCTGAAGATTATCTCCTACCTGTATTTCTCGATCAAGGGGATTGGCCGCGAGCATGGCATGAAGTTCTCGCTCGAAGAAAGCCCGGCCGAAAGCGCCGCCCGCCGCCTGGCCAAGATGGATGTCAAAAACTGGCCGGAAGCGAAGGAGTATGTGCGCGGAGACATTAACCGGGATGATATCTACTACACCAACTCCATCCATATCCGCCCGGACGCAGATGTGGATCTGCTCGAGAGAATCCGCAAACAGGCCATGTTCCACAGCCTGATTGAATCCGGCGCTATTATTCACGCCTTTGTCGGCGAAAAGCTCCCCCCCAAGGAGAGTATCTTCAACCTGGTGGAAAAGACCTTCCACAACACCCAATCCGCGCAGTTGACCATCTCGCCCGAGTTCACCGTCTGCAAGAAATGCAAGCAGATGACCCCGGGCATAATCGCGCGCTGCCTGCGCTGCGGTGCGGTTAATACCCAGGGCGCGAGGCGAGAGAATAAATCCGCTGCTGCCTCCCGCGGGGCCTGGAACCGGGAAGCCCTCCAGGCGTTGATGCTGATGCGGGGGGATATTGAGACCCCCTCGGAGCATAGTTCCAACGCCCTGAAATAAAGCCGCTTGGCGGCATCAATAACAAGGTTAGCTGGGTGATGGCAAAAAATATAGAATATCCTGAAATTCGAGGGTTTATTCCTACCAGCCTGATTGAATGGAAGGGGCATCTTTCCGCGATTGTGTTCCTGCCGGGATGTAACTGGCGCTGCCCCTATTGTCACGGCTGGAAGTTTTTCTCCCCCACCGAGGAGGTGCCGGAGATTCAGTTGAGTGAAGTTCTCCGGATGCTCGGCGACCAGAACGGTTGGCTTGACGGGATCGTGATTTCCGGCGGGGAACCGACCCTGCAACCGAAGCTGGAGAATTTGATCGCGCTCTTCCGGGAAAAAGGTTTGAAGATTAAGCTCCATTCCAACGGCTCCCATCCCGAGGTGCTTAGGGAACTGATAGATCAAGAACTGTTGGAATGCCTGGCCCTGGATTACAAGGTCCCGCTGCATCAGGATCTCCTGACAAAGATTGCGGGGGTGAAGGTTGAAGCGGAGAAGGTGCAAGAAAGTTTCGCCCTGGCCGCTACTGCCGGCCTGGAGTTGGAGTTCCATACCACGCTCTGCCCCAGTTGCCTGTCGAAGCAGCTCCTGGCAACCATGGCCGCGGACCTGGCGTCGATTACTACCAGCGGGGAATGGGTTTGGCAGCAATATAATCCCAAAGATGTGCTGGATATTGAGACTGCCGGGCGGGAGCAATTCGAGGCCGCGGAGGTAGCCGGTTGGGCGGATGAGTTGCGGGCGATTTATCCAAATATAAATTTGCGGGACATATAAGATTGTGTGAGCTGGTGCTTCTGTAAGCGCAATAAAAGGAGAACTTTCAGAAGGCTTGGATAATGGCGATTGAAGCGAGGTGGTACGAATCCCTTCCCGATGGCCGCACCCGCTGCCTGCTCTGTCCGCGCGGGTGTGTGCGCAGCGATGGCGAAGCGGGCTACTGCCTGGGACGGGTAACGCACGGCGGGAAGCTCTGGGCTGAAACCTACGGCCGCCCGGCGTCCATCGCGCTCGACCCTATAGAGAAGAAGCCGTTATACCATTTTTATCCCGGCAGCAATATTCTTTCGATCGGCACTTATGGCTGCAACCTCGGTTGCACCTTTTGTCAGAACTGGCTGCTCTCGCAGCAGGTAACGCCGACGGAGGAACTGACCTGCGAGGAACTGGTCGACCTGGCGCAAAAGCAGGACTGTATCGGCGTGGCCTATACTTACAATGAGCCGATCATCTGGCTGGAGTATGTCCAGGACAGCGCCAGACTCATGCAGGCCGCCGGTTTTAAGACGGTCATGGTTACCAACGGCATGATCTCCGAAGAGCCCTTGCGAGAGATCTTACCGTTGATCGACGCCATGAATATCGATCTCAAGGCGTTCCGCGAGGATTTTTACCAGGAATTGTGCGGGGGGTCGTTAGCCCCCATCTTAAGAACCTGTGAGATTGCCAGCCAGAGCTGCCATGTGGAGGTAACGAACCTGGTTATCCCGGGATACAACGATAATCCCGGAGAACAGGAAGAAATGGCTGCCTGGATAGCGGAGAAACTCGGGGAAACCACGCCGGTGCATTTGTCGGCATATTCCCCGCGCCACCGCCTGCAGGCCTATCCCACCAGCCTGGATGACCTGCTGGCAGCCAGGGAACGCTTTATTAAGCATCTGAAATATGTATACTTGGGGAATGTGCAAAGCCCAGAGGGCAATAACACTATCTGCCCTCAATGCGGGGCGGAAGTAATTAAACGCGTAGTTTTTGCTGTCAATACAAGCGGTCTGAATTCTACGGGGGGCTGCGCCGCATGTGGCGCAGATTGTCACATTATTACCGGATAGCTGCTGACTTTTCAAACAAGGTAGGGGACTGAGCGATGATACTTTCACGCGTGGAACTAATCAACTTCAAGAGCTTTGCCGACAAAACCACCTTTGACTTTTCCTCCGGGATTACTGCTATCCTCGGACCCAACGGCTGCGGCAAGTCCAACGTGGTCGACGCCATCAAGTGGGTCCTCGGGGAGCAAAACCCCCGCACCCTGCGGGGCGAGGAAATGACGGATGTGATCTTTGCCGGCAGCGAGAACCGCCGCCCCACCGGCATGGCGGAGGTCAGCCTCTACTTCGACAACAGCAACGGGCAGTTGCCGACGGAGTATAACGAGGTCTGCATCACCCGCCGCCTCTACCGCTCCGGGGAGAGCGAATACCTGATTAATAAAAACCCGTGCCGCTTGCGCGATATCCGCGAGCTCTTCATGGATACCGGAATCGGCACCAGCGCATATACCGTTATCGAACAGGGCAAGGTTGAGGCGCTCCTCTCCGCCAAGCCGCATGAACGCCGCCTGGTCTTTGAAGAAGCCGCGGGGATCAGCAAATACAAGGCGCGCCGCAAGGAAGCCCTTTCCCGCCTGGAACGAACCGACCAGAACCTGCTGCGCTCCACCGATATTGTGGAAGAGATTGAGAAGCGCATCCGCTCCCTCTCCCGCCAGGCCTCGAATGCGCGGCGTTTCCAGAACCTCGCCGACGAACTGCGCACGGCCAAGGGGCGTTACTTCACCGCCCGGTGGACCACCGAGCGGGACAAGCTCCAGGAACTCCGCAGCCAGATCGGCAAGCTGGAAGTCCTGCACCGCGAGGAAGCGGCCCGCAACGGCAACTTGAATAATGAAATCTCTGAATTACAGAACCGCGAGCTCGGAATGGAGGCGGAGATCGAGACTGCCACCGGGCAACTGCGCAAGGTAGAGCAGGAAACCTCGGCCATCGAATCCGAGAAGGTCCGCACCGAGGAGCAGCTCAAGGCCTTGGAGCGGGAAGGCGAACAGCGCGAAGGCACGCTGGAGTCTTTACGCCTCCGGACGGCAGCGATGGAAACGGAGAAGGGCAAGCTTACTACCGAGCGGCAAGCCCTAACTGAGGAGGTCGAAACCCTC
>JAFGNG010000021.1 GCA_016927125.1 Planctomycetota bacterium
GTTCACATGCAGGATGAAAAGAGCCAGCATAAGAACAAGGCCAAGGCCCTGCGCATTATCCGCAGCCGCGTCTATGAGCACCACCAGGCACAGCTCGATGCGGAGCGAGATGAATCCCGCCGCACCCAGACCGGCAGCGGGGATCGCAGCCAGCGCATCCGCACCTATAACTTTCCGCAAAACCGTTGTACGGATCACCGCCTCGGTAAGAACTTCTCACTTGACCGGATTATGCAGGGCGCCTTGACACCGCTCATCACCGCCCTGATTGCATGGGGACACCAGCAGGAACTGGAAGCGTAATGAATGCCGATTCCAAAGATTCCAAAGCCTGGGCAATCATGCCACTTCTGAATACCACTGCCGAATATCTCTCCGGCAAGGGGATTGCCTCTGCTCGCCTCGACGCTGAGTTGCTCCTGAGCCATACCTTAAAACTGCCTCGCCTGGAACTCTATACCAGTTTTGAAAGAAATCTTACTGAACCGGAACTGGCTGCCTACCGCGAATTGGTGCAGAGACGCGCGTCCCGGGAGCCGATCGCTTATATCCTGGGCGAAAAGGAATTCTACAGCCTCCCCTTCCGGGTAACTCCCGCCGTTTTGATTCCCAGGCCGGAGACGGAGCTACTGGCGGAAGAAGCCATAAGTCTTTGTAATGCAATAAGTAAAAAATCTCCAAGAATACTTGATCTTGGCACCGGTAGTGGCTGTATTGCGGTTGCAGTCGCACATGCTTGTCCACATGCAAAAATCATTGCTACTGATATTTCTGCCGATGCCGTCAAGATAGCTAAGGAGAACGCTGAGAAAAATCAGGTTGCTGATCGGATTGAATTCCGAACCGGAAGTATCTTTGAGCCGGTCGCGAGCGAACATTTCGATCTTGTTCTCTGTAACCCGCCTTACATTGCTGAGAATGATCCCGAGGTAATGGCGGATGTCAGCAAGTTTGAACCGCAAGGCGCCCTCTATGCCGGGAAGGATGGCCTGGACTTTTACCGCTCCCTCGCTGCTGGTCTGGAGCATTTTCTAGCCCCTAAAGGGATTGCTATGTTTGAAGTGGGAGCCGGGCAAACGGAAGCAGTGAGTGAGTTATTCCGTGTAGCCGCTTTCCCCCATCTGCTTATCAAGAAAGATCACGCTGGCATCGGTCGCCTGCTCATTGTCTCGCGCGTGGGTCTTCCCGTTTTAAATTCAGTAAACCAGATCTTTATAACTGAAAGCCAAGAACTTGCAGAGCCCTGCCCGGTTGAGTATGATGGCGAACCTTCGGCAGAGATGCAGGCAGCGCTTAATAAAGCCCTGGATACATATGGTGAAGATGACCCGACAGTTAAAAGCTAACTTTATCAACAGCAGTAAATAATTCTGGAATGTAACCATGTTTGAATCCATCACTGACAGCCTGGGTAATATCTTCGATCGCTTGCGCGGGCAGCGGCGGCTGAGCGAGGAGGTTATCCGGGAGGCCATGCGCGAGGTGCGCCTGGTGCTCTTGGAAGCGGATGTCTCGCAGCAGGTGGTCGGAGGTTTTATCAAGCGTATTACCGAGCAGGCGGTCGGTGAGGAGATCATCAAGTCGGTCAAACCCGGCGACATGGTGATCAAGATTGTCCATGATGAATTGGTTCGGTTGCTGGGCAGCGAAACCTCGGAGCTTAACCTCACCACTACTGGCTCGGCAGTCATCATGTTCTGCGGCCTGCAAGGTTCCGGCAAGACCACCTCGGTTGGCAAACTTGCAACCCGCTTGCTGTCAGAGGGACGTAAACCCCTGCTCGTGGCCGCCGACGTGCAGCGCCCGGCTGCGATTGAACAGTTAAAGATTTTGGGCGAACAGGTCGGCGTGCCGGTCTATGCTGAGGAAAGCGGTGACCCAGTAGTCATCTGTAAGCGCTCTATCAAGGTCGCGGAAGTCCACCACGCGGATGTCATCATCCTCGACACCGCCGGCAGGCTCCATGTTGATGAAGACCTGATGGTGGAGCTGGAGCAGATTGTCAAGGGCGTTTCCCCGCATGAGGTTCTCCTGGTCCTCGACGCCATGACCGGGCAGGATGCGGTGCACTCTGCCGAGGCCTTTGCCGGGCGGCTACCGCTTACGGGGGCAATCCTCACCAAGATGGATGGTGATGCCCGCGGCGGCGCAGCCCTCTCCCTGCGCGAGGTCAGCGGGGTGCCGATTAAGTTCGTTGGCGTAGGCGAAAAACTCTCCGAACTCGAGCAATTCCACCCCGAGCGCATGGCTGGCCGCATCCTGGGAATGGGTGATATTGTATCACTCGTGGAGAAAGCCCAGGCAACTGTGGACGAAAAAGAACAGCTCGAAATGCAGGAAAAACTGCTATCTAACACATTTACGCTCGAAGATTTCAAGAAACAACTTGCACAAATCAGGAAAATAGGTTCTATTAAGGACCTTCTTGGCATGATTCCTGGCATCGGAAGGCAGGTCAAGGGGATTGATGTCGATGATGGTGAATTCAGGAAGATTGAAACCATTATCGGCAGCATGACCAAGGAAGAACGCCAGAATGCCGAGCTCATCGGCTCCTCGCGGTCGGAAAGAATCGCCCGTGGCAGTGGTACGTCCATTGCCGCGGTTAATAAATTATTGAAGCAATTCCGCCAGATGCGGAAGATGATTGGCAAAATGGGAAGCTCGGGAATGTTCTCCGGGCTGGCCGATGGCGCCATGCCGGCAATGAGTGGGGCGGGGTTACGCCCTCCGGCAAGTGGCGGCTCAGGCTTGCAGTCCCGCAAGGATAAACGGAAAGCACGCAAAAAAGATAAACGTAATAAGAGAAAAAGGAGAAAGTAAGTGGCTGTACGAATTCGCTTGACGCGAGCGGGACGGCGGCATTTGCCGTTTTACCATGTTAATATCTTTGATATTCGTCAACGCCGCAACGGTGCCTGCATCGAGAGGATCGGCTTCTATGATCCCATCAACAAGGACGCGGCTGCGCAAATCTCGGTCGATACCGAAAAAGCGGCTTATTGGCTCTCGAAAGGTGCCCTGCCTTCGGAGACTGTCGCCAGCATCCTGAAAAAAGCCGGGGTTGAGCTTCCCGAGAGGAAGAAGAAAGCCAAAACCCGGAAAGCCAAGGCCAGCAAGAAGGTCCGCAAGGTGAAGGAGCGCACCAAGAAGCGCACCGCCAACTCCAAAGCTCGCAAGGCGCTGAAGGATTCAAAGGAATAATTTACTTTCGCCAGGTATTTTCGGCGGGTGCCGCACCTGGCGTTTTTTATTGACCCTTTTTATGTCTGAGGGATCTGGGTAGATGCGAATAGATATCCTGAGCATCTTTCCCGAAATGTTCGCGCCGGTCCTCAACGAAAGTATGCTGCGGATCGCGCAGGAAAAGCAGGCGGCCGAGTTTTACGCGCACAATATTCGCGACTGGTCGGACAACAAGCACTGCAAGGTTGACGACCGGCCTTTCGGCGGCGGACCGGGAATGGTA
>JAFGNG010000250.1 GCA_016927125.1 Planctomycetota bacterium
ATGGTTTTAAAATCTGCTTCCACGCCGTGGCGAACAAAATTCTGGAGTAATTCCGCATCACTGCGGTTCAGGATCTCTGCCAATTTTAGCTCCCCGATTTCTAAAATACAGAATCTGCTGGTAATGGATATAAGCCAACTACACGCCTCTTAACATCATATAACTGCCGCTAAATATTGCGAGGGGACATTTTTAATTAATTTAAAATAGAATTCCCGCCTGCCCTTGCCACAGAATGGAGAGTCTATGCTACAATATAAATGTAGCCCAGGTTCTCCAACCCGGGAGACTGGAGCATTGAAGCATCGCGGCGGAATAATAAAAAACTTACGGGCGCAGGAATGGCGGGATGGGGCAGTCCAGGGTGTCGGCAATGGCGCGCAGAAGCTCGGCTTCGCGCTCCTGGATCACGCCGTCGGCGCCGACAACATGGGCGCAGGCGTCAATCACCCGCTTTTTAATCTGCGGGGAGGCCAGCTCCAGGCGGTCGAGCGCGTCATCGATCCGCGAGAGGCCGCATTCCTTCCCATGCAACCTGCGGACATCCACGAGTTTGTCATCAAGGTGGTAGACGCCGGTCTGGAAGGCCTTTTCGATTTCATCCTGGTCGGTGCTACTAACCTTTGCCAACGCACAGAGGAGGACCAGGCAATCCGTCAGCAAGGGATTGAGTGAGTAGTACTGGACGCTGGTCTTGGGCGACTTGCCGAAGTGCGGGGCGAGGTGGCGGTTCAGGATCTTCTGCAAGACAAATTCAAAGAGATCGATCTTCTGGTCGCTCTGTATCAACCACTTGAGGGCGCGCATGAAGGCCTTGTAATTATCGGGCTGCATCTGGCGCAAAGCGGTCAGCGAGAGATTGATGAGCGGCAGGCGCGCGCGGGAGATCAGCTCCGCGACCTCCGGCCAGAGCTCCGCCGTCTTTTTAGCGACCTCCGGCGAGGCCTGCCGGGCAAGCTCCGTGAGTTGCTCTTCCCGCAGCCCTTTCTCCGGGCTTAAGAGTAAGGCATACACCAACGCGGTCGCGGAGAGCGGTTCATGCGCCGCGGTTTCGAGGTTTTCCGAAAAGGAGTCGCGCAGTTCCTCGGCGTATTGTAAATGCGCGGTAGTGGGTTTACCAAGGCTCGGCAGGACTGCCCCGGTGGCTACTACTGCGGTCGCGAAGTCGGCCGCGCCGGACTGCGCGGTGCGCATCCCGGGAATCCTGGGGAAAGGAATTTCACCCGGGCGTTTCCGCGGAGGTTTACGCCTGGTTTCCTTATGCGTGGCCGTGACATCCACGGCCTTGAAGTTCCCGTCCCAATTGGGATCAATGGTTTTGATGCGTTCTGCCAGCGGCGGGTGGGTAGCCAGCGAGCCTAAAAAAGCCTTGCCCATACCGTTACTGAAGAAGAAATGGCTGGCTTCCTCGGCATGGGGGGATTCGAGCTTTGAGCCCAGCCCGCCGATCTTCTGCAGCGCCCCGGAGAGGCCATCGGGATTGCGGGTAAACTGCACCGAGGAGGCGTCGGCCAAAAATTCTCGCTGACGGCAGACCGCGGCCTGGATCAGGCGGCTGAAGAAGACCCCGATCCCGCCGATTACCAGCAGAGCAAGCCCAAGTAATACAATCGCCCCACCACCCTTATTATTCCGGCCCCTGACCCTGACGTAAAGCATGGTCCGACCAATCACTGCCAGGCAGAGGATACCGAAGACCACCCCCATCAACCGCACATTGAGGCGCATGTCACCGTTCAGGATATGGCTGTATTCGTGGGCAATGACGCCCTGAAGTTCATCGCGGTTGAGCAATTTCACACAGCCGTGGGTAACGCCGATGACGGCGTTGCTCGGGGAATTACCGGCCGCAAAGGCATTGATGCGGTTTTCGTCTTCCAGGATATACACCTGCGGCACCGGCACGCCGGAAGCAATCGCCATCTCCTCCACCACATTGAGCAACCTGCGCTCATCAGGGTCCCGGGTGTTGGCCGCAACCACGCGCCCGCCCAGGGATTTTGCGACGGAGCCACCATTTCCAGACAAGGAAAAGATCTTGTACAGGCTGCCAAAGCACACCACCGCAAGGGTGGCTACGGCAGAAAACATGAAGATCTGCGGGTCCCAAAGCACCAACGCCCGCGCCTGCTCCACCCCTTGGGTTTTTAGCATTGCGCCATGGAAGATGAGGAGGACTGCGAAATAGACCGAGGTAATGATGCACCCCACCGCGATCACAAAATAAAAGATCAGCAGCTTGGTGTTCTTCCTGGCGCGATCCTGATGCTCAAAGAAATCCATAACTATACCCCGTGTTTATTTAAACCAGAGACGATTAATCAGTAAATCACGAGAAGGAAACCTTGGGCGCTTCGCGTTCTGCTTCCTTCTCCAGGATAAAGAGTTCGGCCGGAGTGAAGTTGAACATCCCGGCAATGATATTGCTCGGGAAGATTTCGCGCTGGGTGTTGTAGGCCATGACGGAATCATTATACGCCTGCCGGGCGAAGGAGACCTTGTTCTCGGTCGAGGTGAGTTCCTCCATCAGGCTCTGCATCGTGGTATTGGCTTTGAGATCCGGATACGCCTCGGAGAGGGCGAAGAGGCGCCCCAAGGCGCCTGAGAGGGAGCCTTCCGCGCTCATCAACTGCTGCATCGCGGCCGGGTCGCCGGGATTGGCCGCGGCGCCGGCATTGGCGGAGGCGGCCGCGTTGCGCGCGGTGATGACAGCCTCCAGGGTGCCCCGCTCGTGCTTGAGGTAGCCCTTCGCCGTCTCTACCAGGTTGGGGATGAGGTCGTAGCGGCGCTTTAACTGCACATCAATCTGCGCGTAGGCGTTCTTGAAGCGATTCTTGAGCGTGACCAGCTTGTTGTAGATGCCGATGATAATCAGCACCGGAACTATAATTAACACTGCGATGACAATGAGTACTATGATTAACGGATTCATAAACTTACCCTTTCCTCTTGAGTTTCCTCGAATTTCACCCTGCACCCTTAATTCTAACCTGCGGTTATCTTAAATTTTAAGGCTGAAATTCGCAATGTTTTTCTAAGAGGATAATAAACCCGGGGTAAATCAGGGTCTAAATGGCGCATAAATATAAGAGAAAACCCCGGCCATTCCCGGTCGGGGCGATCAAGTTCTTGAGAGCGTAATGCTCGTAATTTATGGTAAGCCCGAGAGGATTTGAACCTCCGGCCTCCGGATTAGGAATCCAGCGCTCTATCCAACTGAGCTACGGGCTCGTGTGCACCGCTGGTTATTATTATAACCGCAACCATTGTAATATATAAATTATAAAACTCAACCTCCTTATAAGCAAATCCTATTGCAGTTGCTGCCGGACAGGCATTCATCCAGGCAAAAAACAGCAATAAGCTAACTGCCATCTAACCTCATTAAGATGCCTCGGAAAGCTGCAATCTCATTATAAAAAAAGAGATATAGCCTTAAAAAATCATTCCGATAATATGGCTGGAAGCCGGGTTATTCGCATTTTCTCCACATATTATCCCCAATCTGCAATTACTTGTCCCCATGGCTTAAGCGGTACCATGGTCTGGCTTATCAACTTTTACCGAAAAAGAAAAACTCTCCCTAACTCCCTGCCAAATAACTGAAATTTCCGGTGCTGGTTGGACGATAAATAAGGTAACAAGGTTATTCGGGCGCGCAGCTGAAGACCGCTTGTCCACAGTCAAAACAATAGCGCTCGAATGGCCGATAAAAACTGATTTAAAATTGCGTGTTTTTCAAATTGAGGAGGACCACCAGATGCGGACAGCAGAAGACATTGTCAACGAATACCGTCGGCGCAAGTATGATACCTTCCGGATTCGGGCGATTGCAGCATTGCGCCCTGAGCCCATGCGCGGCCAGATCCTTGCCCTCTTGGATGCCGAGGAAACGGCGGAAGCTGCCTTTGAAGAGGTTGGCGCCGAGGTAATGGTGGATGCGCCGGTTTCCGCAACCCTGGACGTCATGTCCGATGTGCTGGCGGAAGAGATTGATTTGATTGATGAGATTGAAGAAGTTGCAGAAGCTGAGCCCGTCGCGATGAATCTTGTGGAAGAAGATGCGGAAGAAGAGCTTGAACCCGCGATGGCTGCCAGCAGCACGCTCTTC
>JAFGNG010000022.1 GCA_016927125.1 Planctomycetota bacterium
CCCGGCTGAGATCGAGTGCGCCTCCTGGATTTGACCGTCCGCATTGCTGAGGACATAGCTCTTCGAGCCGTGCAGAACCCCCGGCTTGCCCTTAATGATGCTGAGGGCGTGCTTATCCGTATCCTGGCCCAGGCCGGCAGCCTCCACCCCGATCAGGCGGACCCCCTTGTCCTCCAGGAAGGCGTAAAACAAGCCCATCGCATTGGAACCGCCGCCCACGCAGGCAAGGCAGACTGCGGGCAGCTTGCCTTCCGCTTCCAGGATCTGGGCGCGCGCCTCCCGGCCGATTACTGCCTGGAAGTTGCGCACCATCTCCGGGTACGGGTGCGGGCCGGCAACCGAGCCAATGCAATAAAAGGTGTTCTCCACATTGGTGCACCAGTCGCGGATCGCCTCGCTCATGGCATCCTTCAAGGTACAGGTGCCGTTCTTGACCGGAACCACTTCCGCGCCAAGGAGTTCCATGCGAAAGACATTCAAGGCCTGGCGGCGGACATCCTCGGTGCCCATGTAAACATGGCATTCCAAGCCGAAGAGGGCGCAGGCGGTGGCGGTAGCAACCCCGTGCTGGCCTGCCCCGGTTTCAGCAATGATCCGGGTCTTTCCCATCTGCTTGGCAAGCAGGATCTGACCGAGGGTGTTGTTGATCTTATGTGCGCCAGTATGGTTAAGATCCTCGCGCTTGAGGTAAATCTTTGCCCCGCCCAGCTTTTCCGTCAAACGGGGGGCATAGGTCAGTGGATTCGGTCGGCCCGCATACTCCCGCAGCAGCCGGTCAAACTCAGCCAGAAACTCCGGATCCTGCATCGCGGCTTCGTAAGCTGTGGTAAGTTCTTGTATGGCCGGAACTAAGACCTCCGGGACATAACGGCCGCCATAGGGACCGAAGAAACCGGATGCATCCGGCAGCTTTTCCTGCATTTTATTGCCTTTCTGGGTAATCATATCACGATATTGTTTGGTAAATGCATCGGGTTTTTATACAGTAACAAATACGGATCAGCAAGCCTTTTCATAGTCTTTTGCTGCTACAATCAGAAAACCATTAGCATCCCGGTCGAAGTTGTAGCTGTTGCTCATCCCATCGCGCCGGTCGTTTAAACCAGCTAATTCTACTATTTTCAGCCCGGTTTTATGAAACAGCTCCTGGATTTCCGCAATTGTAAAGCTGTGCAGGCGCAGATCCACCACCCCCCGGTAATTGCGTACAATATGATCGCCTGGCTCCAGCCTGCCGGAGATTACCGAGAGTTTCTCCTGGATTGGCTTAATAAAGCCGCGATGCGGTGAATAGCGGTAATTATTATTATGCACATGCAGGATCAGGATGCCGTTATCTGCCAGGAGGTTAGCCACCTCCGCCAGGAGCTGTTCGCGGCGGGCCGCGCCGTGGATCAACCCGAGGGTGCTGAACATCAGGAGAATGGCATCAAACCTCAACTCAGGCGATAAGGGCAGGTTGCAGATATCAGCCTGGATCAGGCTGGCGTTGAGGTTGGCTTGCTTGAGCTTCTGTTGTAAGACCTTGAGCATATGCGTGGAGAGGTCCACCCCGGTGACCCGGCACTCCCTTCTCGCCAGCCGTAACAGGTGCCGCCCGGTGCCAACGCCGAGGTCGAGCACGCGGCTGCCGGGAGCGGTATAATCCAGCACAAACTCCTCGTCGCAAGGGAAGAGCGGGTTTCTGGCAAAGTAATGGTCATAATCGTATGCCAGGCTGGAATCGTTAACATAAATCCTGACACTGGGATCCAGATGGGACCTTGAAGTCATATCTGCAATACCTGCCATAAAAAGAAAGTTGTGGAAGCCCCATTATTTGCAAATCCATAGTATTAATCAAGGCTTGAATTTTGATCGCCCTTGGCAAAATTACTTGTGTTTTTTTATCAGCTTAAGTATGGTCTTGGTCATCAGCAAGTAATCAGAAAATGAAAATCAAAATAACTTATCCGGGGTTAATGGCTATTTTAAAAAGATTTAAAATATTGATCCTATGGTAATAAAAGAAAAAGGAGGGGGAGATGGCTGAGATCTATCTTGGACGGATTGTCGCGGTGGGGCGCAACCAGGCAGGCGAGTGCGCCGCTATGTACCGGGTGTCCTCGCGGAGCTTTCCCAGCCGCCGCGCGTTTTTGAGCGATACCGGCGCCGCGATTATCCCGAAGGAAGGGCACGAGGGCGATGTCTTTAAAAATCCCTACATTGCCTACAACTGCTGCAAGCTGGTCAGTGGGGTCGCAGTGGTCACCAACGGCTCGCATACCGACCCCATCGCGGAAAAAATCGCTGCCGGGATGCCGATCCGCGACGCCCTGGCGCTCTCCATGCTGGCAATGGATTATGAGCATGACCAGTTGGACACCCCGCGCATTGCCGCAGTAGTCACTGCCGGGGCCGAAACTGGCTTTCTGGCAATCGTTCGCAAAGATGGTCTTAATGTGCATGAACTCCCGCTCGCCAAGGGCGAATGCTACCACGTCTCCACTTACGAGCACAATGACATTTTGCCGGAGTATAAGGACAGCTTTAACGCGAAGAGCGCACAGGAATGCTGCGATTATGTTCTCGGACAAGGCGTCTTCGCTGAGTTTTTGAATCCGGTCAGCGCGGTCTGCGCCTGCCAGTCCGGCAAGGGCTTTAAGATTGCGGCGAAGGATGCGGAGCAACCATCATAATAATGTCGGTATTAAGTGAACTGAGCCAAATTAGTAGCCATAATATTCAAAATCTTAAGAAAAAAATCTGTACATCTGTTCTCAATTTGAGTACACTTGTTCTTAAAATGAGAACGGAGGGTTATTATGCTTGACGGGCTTTTTACCTCAAAATTGAAACGGGATGTCCTGTCGGCAATTATTTTACAGCCTGACAAACAGTTTTATACCCGAGAGTTAGCACGACATCTCAAAGTAAGCGAAGGCTCGTTGCATCGTGAACTAACGGTGTTAGTTCAAGCAGGCATTATTAACAGAACTGAAGAAGGCAACCGGGTCTATTATCAAGCTCAAACTGAATCCCCTATTTACAGGGATCTTTATAATCTCTTGCTAAAAACTGTGGGGTTGGTGGAGGTCATTGCCAAGGCATTGCAGCCTCTGTCAACCTTGATAAGCGCCGCTTTTATTTATGGGAGCATTGCCGAAGAAACCGCAACCACAGAGAGCGATGTTGATCTCATGATTATTGGTTCTGCACGCTTGAGCCAAGTGGTTGATGCAATAGGTGCCGTTCAGAAAACTTTAGGAAGAGAAGTTAATCCCACGGTATATCCGATTGCGGAATGGCAAGATAAACTGGCTGGCAAGCATCACTTCGTAACCACAGTTTTGAAGTCGAAAAAAATATTCCTTGTAGGAAGCGAAGATGAACTGGCAAAAATTGCTGAATGAAAAAAAGGTGGAACGACATCAAACCTCACCCGAGGAGGTAACCAAATCATTCATCCCAACAGTTGAAAATTGGCTCTGCGAAAATTATCCGGATTCCTGCGGCAGGTGAATTGGATATAAGAAAACAAAAGTAAACCCAGGTTTAGAGGAACCTTGATAATGCCTGACTTTGATCTCTACCTGTGGGTGATTCTGCCCGTGCTGATCTTTCTCGCGCGCGTCTGTGATGTCAGCCTGGCGACGATCCGGCTGATCTTTATCTCCCGGGGCTACAAGTATTCCTCCGCTTTTGTCGGTTTTTTTGAGGTGCTGATCTGGCTCCTGGCCATCGGGCAGATCATGAAGAACCTCTCCAACCCGGTAACGTATATCGCCTTTGCCGCCGGGTTTTCCACCGGTAACTTCGTCGGCATCTGGCTTACGGAGAAGATGCTCCTGGGCGTGGTCCTGATCCGGATCGTTACCCGGAAGGATGCTACCGAACTGGTCGATTACCTGCAAGCCCACGATTACGGCGTCACCAGCTTGGACGGGCAAGGTGTCTCCGGGAAGGTCAAAGTGATCTTCACCATTGTCCCGCGCCGGGAGGTGGAAAAGATTGTGGAATTGATCAAGCAGTTCAACCCCAAGGCCTTTTATTCGATTGAAGAGGTGGATTTTGTCGAGGAAGGCACCTTTCCGGCCAAGCACAGCATGCGCACGCGGATGACGAGGTTTTTCCGCAATCCCCTGCGAAAAGGGAAATAGCCGGGCGCGCCCCGATAGACAAGCAGGGCCTGTTGAATAACCCTCTTTTTTTTATCACGGCGGTTGCTTCCGTCAGGCGGCGCGCGTGTAACTTGAGGTTTCGCCGAAA
>JAFGNG010000251.1 GCA_016927125.1 Planctomycetota bacterium
ATCGCCTGGATGCCGTTCTGCGTCAGGCGGTCAACCAGGCGGTCGGCAAAGGCGCGGCTAGTAAAACTGCCGGCCTGCACAACATAGCGTTTCTCGCCGGGGTCGAGGGTATAATCGCTCTCGGGGTTAATCTCCCCCCCGCCCTGGCATTGTCTCAGCGCGGCGGTGATTTCAGCGCTGTCGATTTCATCCGGATACTGGGTCCGGAGCCGCGTGTAGAGCTCTTCCGCCTGGGTGTAATTCTGTTCGTCAAGGTAACTCTTCGCCAGCCCGCGCAAGGCCAACGCCTGGGTGTCGCGGCCAACCAGGCGACTGGCGCTGACCTCTTCCAGGAGCATCCGGCCGCGCCGGGTATGGCCCAGTTCTAGCAGGCTCATCCCCTGCCAGTAACGGGCTTCCATGCCGCGCGCGGAGTTGGGATAGGCATCGCTGTACGAGCCCATCCGGGAAGCGGCCACCTCGTAGCTCTTCTGGAGATAGGCCTGCTGCCCGGCCTCAAAGGTGGATTCCGGTACCGGCGGTAACGAAGGTTGCTCCCGCCCCCAGAGCTTTCCCGTATCCGGCTTGGGTGTACGACAACCGCCAGCCAAGAGGACAACCCCGAAGAGCAATGCCAAGAGATATAATTTCCGATTCTTCCTGCCCATAAGACCCCTCCCCAACTATCAACCCAAGATACCTTCAGACAAAATTTGTTATGCCCCTCTAGACCCTTGCTTGCCGCCGAGACTGCAATCGCTATGGCTCCAGGTGCTGGTGCGGGGCATCGCCCGGAACCAGGTATTTATTATTGTTGTTGTACCAGTCTTGCCATGCTGCCACATCGGCCTGGCCGTCAAAAGTCCGGAAAGGTTGCGAGAGAGCCGCAATCATCTTGAGAGAATTCTCGATCTCAATGATGAGCTCTTTATTTCCGCCTTCCGGTTCCAGACGGCGCAGGTATGTAATCAGCGCGAACGCGGCCTGGCGACGATCCAGGGAGGGAGGAATCAGTCCCAGCCCCCGGACCGCGTTGATGTGAAGATCCATCGGCGCCTCTTCCAGGGAAAGGATGGTCTGCAGGAAATCCACAATCCTTTCGGCATTCTTGATCGCCTCCAACTTATCCGAGCGGGAAGTTATATTGCTGTCCGCGATCAAACCGAGGGGAGAGAAGAATTCAATCAATGCCTTGAAGATTGCCGACCGGGCTTCCTTGCCACGCCTCCCGCCCTGAAGTTGCTGGATATGCGCTTCCAGGACATTTTCCAATTCCTCCGAATCATTAACCCGCAGGAAGCAACGGCTGGCAATAATCATCTCCTCATCATCGCCCGCTGCCAAGCGCTTATAAAGCAGCTTATAAAGTCCCTTGACATCAATCACCCGGCTGCCGTTTTGTACCAGGTTTTCAATACACTTGAGGCAAATGATCCGCAGGTCTTTTTCAATTGGCTTATCCGCTTGGTCGGCAATTTTGCGAAGATCTTCCACGAGGACCGGAGAGACTTCCCGGCGGGTGAGGATATAATTGCGCAAGCCCTCACCCGCGGCGATGCGCAGGGGGAGATCGCCACTCCGGTTGGAATTCAGGATCCGCTTAAAAACGCTGGGCGCGTTCTTCGGGCCGAGGGCGCCGATGGTCTTTAAGGCCTCCATCCGCAGGACCAGGGGATTACTGATCGGGCTGGTGGTCCGGTTGGCAATTTCAAAGACGATTTCCTCCACGCGTTTGACCGTATCCTCCAGCGCCATATTCCTCTCGGTGTCGAACCTGCCGAATTCCTGCAGGAGCGCGAGCGCGTCAACCCGGACGAGGAGATCATTGTTGTCGTCAACGATAATCTGGTACAGCGAATCCACCATCTCCTTGGGCTGTGCCATCTGGTTGAGGGAAAGCTCCACCAGCGCCTTGAGCGCGGCAATTCTCTCGCCGGGCAAGATCTCTTTCGAACGCGCGCGGTTTATCAACCGGTCAATAAAACTGAACTCGGCAAGGACCTCCGCATTGGTGACTTCGCCAGCGCGGCGGTAAGCCTGGATGCGATCAACAATATAAACCGAATCAAAGCCCTCGAGAATCTCCAAGCTGTCTGTGCGGGCGATGTAATCGCTGCCGCCAGCTATCGAAGTGACCATCGCCAGGATTAAGGTAACTGCGCAAAGTTTTTTCATTTACTTACTCCTTAGTTAACTTACCAGCCTCCCCCGGGAAGGATTATTTAATCCAAAACAGAATCGCGGCCAGGACCGCGGCCAGGAACAACAGGACACTGATCTGCAAGTAAAGCGAAAGCCGCTTCACCTTCAACTCCAAACTTTTATCTTTCGCCAGGATATCCTCCACCCGCAAGCGACCCCGCTCAATCGCATTTTCCACCGCGTTGCCCTCGTCCGAGAGCCGGCCGGCGCAGGAATATTCATACAGCCGCAGAAGCTCCAGTTCCTTGAAGAGTTCCGCCGCGGTCTGGAACCGGTCCCGGCGCTTCTTGGCAGTCATTTTATCCACTACCGCGCAGAGCCGGTCCGAGAGCTTGGGGTTGAGGGTCTGCAGCGCCGGCGGGTTTTCCTTGACATGCTTGTTCATGACCTCCGAGGGCGAGCCTTCGAAGGGCGGGCGGCCGGAAAGCATGTGGTAAAAGGTAATGCCGAGGGAATACACATCGCTGCGGAAATCCAGGTCGTCGGTACCCAGGGCCGCCTCCGGGGAGATATAATCCGGGGTGCCGAGCACCTCGCCCTCGCTGGAGATGATGCTGTCCAGGTTGGATTTCACAAAGCCAAAATCGCCCAGCTTGGCGATCCCCGTCTTGCCGAGCATAATGTTGCCGGGCTTGATATCGCGGTGGACAATCTCAAAATGATTGAGATACTGGATCGCGCGCAAGACCTGGAATACAATATCGATCGCCTGCAGCACCGGGATGGGGCCGGTGGCGTCCAGGATATCATCGACCGTTTCCCCGTCTACGTATTCCATGGAATAGAAATAGGTGTCGCGGTAACGACCGACATCAATAACCTGGATTAAATTCTGGTGTGAAAGCCTCCCGGCGAGGCGGGCCTCAACGAAGAAGCGTTTCAAGAATTCCTGGTCCCGGCTCCACTTGCTGTGGAGCAGCTTCAGGGCGATGGTCCGCCCCATGGAAAGTTGCCTGGCCTTGTAGACCGCGCCCAGGCCGCCTTCGCCGAGTTTTTCCAGGATCTCGTAGCCGCCAATCCGCCTGCGCCCGCTTTTGGCGTCGCGCTTCATCCGGCTCTGCGCCTTGCGGATCGCCCAGATCTCCACTTCGTTCAGGATTTTTTCTTCAATCAGGATTTCTTCAATGGTGCGGGGGGTGCGGCCGGCGGCGTAATCTCTTTCCAGGATTTCATGGCAATGTTCAACCGTATCATGGTCAATCATCCCGTGCGCGAGCGCGACCGTAGTGAAGTCGAGGTTTTCGGGCATTTCCGGCATAAGTTAATCCCCGTGCTTAACTCTTACGTCCGCGTTGCCGGGCGTAGCTGTGGACAATCTTTTCCTGTTGAGAAGTTTCAATTGAGCGGGGTCGCAATTTACGCACCCTGGCAATCGCCTTCTTCGCGTCCAGACCGGTGCTGACCAGGTAACAGGCGAGCATGGTGCCGGTGCGCCCCTTCCCCACCCCGCAATGCACTACCACGGCTTTGCCCTGGGCGATCTGCTGGTCCACAAAGCTGACAAAGGTCTCGATCTGCTCCAGGGAGGGCGCGGAGAAATCCCTGATCGGCAGATGCAAAGTTTCAAAGTTATGCATTGCTAATTCGTCTTGATCAAGGTTCTCGGCGGTCAGGGAGACCACGGCGCCAATTTTTTCACTATCAAGAAAATCCAGATCCTCCTGGATACTGGAAAAGCTGCCCGGAAACTCCATTCCCGCGAGCTTCCCCGGAATTACATAGGAAAAATTGACTGCCACCCTCAACCCTCCGCAGGCCTTGGCGCTTTAAAGGTTGTTTTAAAATCGTAACACTCATTAAAATCGCTGGGGGAGTCGGAATCACGCTTGCCCATGTATCCTGCTTCAACCATCAGGAAGACGATCTGGCCAACATCAGCGCCGCTGTGCAGGCCCAGGTGGTTTAAAACCGAGTAAGCAAGATCACCGTATTGCTCCAGGGCATAGATGCGGAAGCCTTCCAGGAGTTCCTGCCCGGTAATGTGGAAGCGGTCCGTGCCGTCCTCGGCGCGTTCCCCCTCCGGAGCCTGGGGATGCTGCAGTTCCCCACTCTTAACCAACTCCGTGGTCTTGCGCAGGGCCTCCCACACCAGGTGGAAGGCTCCAAGTTGATAACGCCCGTCGCTGCGGGCGAGTTCAGCCAAATCGCGGCGTTCATGCCCCGCTGTCATGCTCGCTCCCCTGGGACGGATTATCCTCGGTGTCCTCGCGTTGGTCTTTATTACTGCGCTTGCCCAGCCTGGCGGTAATCTCTTCCACCCGGATTGTTACCCGCTCGCCTTCACTGGTTTCGAGCAGGCAGGTCTGCTTGAGGAGATTATAGTCAATCACCTCCCCCTCATGTTCCTTGGTCCGCACAAAGACGCCTTTTTGCGGTACGCTCTTTTTCAGTTCCGCGTAGATTTCATCTTCAAACCGCAGGCAGCACATCAGCCGTCCGCAATGGCCTGAAATCTTGTTCGGGTCCAGGGTGGTCTTCTGTAGTTTGGCCATGCGCATGGTTACCGGCTCCAGGGTCTGCATGAAGGTGCGGCAGCAGAGTTCCCGTCCGCAATGCTCGTAGTCCGCCAGCAACCGTGCTTCATCGCGCACGCCGATCTGTCGCATTTCGATACGGGTGCGGTATTGCTTGGCCAGGGTCTTGACCAGTTGGCGGAAATCCACTCTGCCATCGGCGAGGAAATAGAAGATGATCTTGTCGCCGCCGAAGAGATGCTCCACCGCGGTCAGCTTCATCGGCAATTCAAAGGCCTGGATCTGCTCCGTGCAGTAACTCATCTCGGAGGGTTCCTTGACCGAGGTGATATGTTCCTGGATCTTGCTGTCGTCCTCGGTGGCCCGGCGCAGGATATCGTTGCGGCCCTTAACCGCTTCCGGTTCATGGGTTGTAACCGCCCCCGCAATATAGCCGAATTCGATGCCGCGCTCGGTGCGGATAATTACTTCGTCACCGGTACGCAGGTCATTGCTTTTGGCAATGAATTTTTCCGTGGCGTTCATGCGGCCATATCTAACCGCCGCTAAAAATGGCATTATAGTATCTCCCCAGCGGGTTATGAGCTAAGTCTGGTACTACTAATGTTATTATAGCATCCCCGGGCCTGAAATCGAGCAAAAGTTTTACGAAAGGGATTGGAGAAGAGCATCGCTGAGATTGGAATAAAGGGGCGGAAGTAAACCCTGGCAGGAAATACGTAACCGTATAATAGTGATATAGTTGCTTTCCCTGCCGGTTTATTGTTCAGCCAGGTCGAGGGCAAAGGTCTTGAGGGCCAGCTCCGGGGTTACATTCTGGCCCAATAGTTCCGCCGTATGCCAGACTGCTTCGAGGCGTTTCAGAATTGCTCTCGGTTGGGTGCCGGTGCGCAAGGAGCGCCGTTGCTGGAGCGCGACCAGGTCGAGCAGCGCCTGGGCCTCGAGCCGCATCTGCGCGGCGGAACCACCGTTCCTGGAGGCCTTTTCCACCAGTTTCTCCGCGAAGGAGAGCGCTCCTTCAGGCCGGAGCCCGGCAATCGCCTCTTCCAGCCAGAGCCAGTCGGCGCCAGCATCGCCCTCGGCAAGGAGCTGCGCCCGCCCGAGCGAACCTTCCGCAATTACCGCCAACTTCTCAGCTTCCTCCTGGAGGCAGCCCTTGCGCTTAACCAGCTCCCCGGCAACCATTGCCAACGGCAAGGGCCCGAGGCGGATTACCAGGCAGCGTGAGACTACGGTGAGCAACAGGCGATCCGTGGAAGCGCTGCGCAGGAGAATCACCGCATCACCCGGAGGCTCTTCCAAAGTTTTTAGAAAACAATTCGCTGCTTGGAGGGTCATGCTGTCTGCGTTGGGGATAACCCCGATGCGGCGTTCGGAAGCAATGGGGCTCAAGGCAATCTCCTGGCAGAAGGTTCGCATCTCTTCCACCGACAAGGTTGCCTTCTCAGCTTGCAATTCCTGATAGTCGGGATGGTTCCCGGCGGCCAGCAGGCGGCAGCTCTTGCATTTGCCGCAGGCTTCTGGCGTCTCCAGCTCCGCTTTCCCGGAAGCAGTAGTTTCACAGAGCAAGGCCGCAGCGAAGGCCTGCATCAGGGTATTACGCCCCACCCCTTCCGGCCCGGCAAAGAGGTATGCCGAGGCGATCCGGTTCCTGCGGATAGATTCCTGCAGGCCCGCTACCGCGTCCGCGTGGCCAATTACTTCCGCGAATTGTGGTATAGGTTTTGCCATCTTCATCTCTGGAATGAATAAAATATCAATCTTCCAGTACCTGCATCACTGCTGCCAGGATCTCTTTCGCTACCACTTCTATCTCCCTTGTGGAGTCAATCACTACGGCGGTCGGATCTTCCTTCGCCAGGTCAAGATAACCCTGGCGGATGCGGGCGTGGAACTCCAAGCCCTTCTGTTCCATGCGATCCGGGGTGTTGCCGACCCTGTCGAGGCCGATCTCCGCCGGGACATCCAAAACCAGGGTCAGGTCCGGCACCAAGCCCCGCGTTGCCATGGCGGCGGAGGCGCGGATCTCATCCAGTTGCAAGCCCCCCGCGATCCCCTGGTAGACCAGGGTGGAGAGGAGAAAGCGGTCGCAGATCACGACCCGCCCTGCTGCCAGAGCGGGAGCAATCACCTCGTCCACAAGCTGCGCGCGGCAAGCCATAAAGAGAAAGTTCTCCGCGCAAGGTCCGATTTCCCCTTGTTCTGGATTAAGCAGGATCTTGCGGACCTCCTCGCCCAGGCGGGTGCCGCCCGGTTCGCGCGCCAGCACCGGTTCATAGCCCGCCGCAGCCAGCGCGTTATTCAGCAACTTGGCCTGCGTGGACTTGCCGCCCCCGTCCGGCCCTTCAATTACCAGTAAACGGCCCTGCTTCATGATTACGCCCGCGCCTTTCTGAGTTCGTCCAGGGTTTCTTCCGCATTATAGGAACTGCGCACAAAGGGTGCACTTGCCACGTAGTAAAATCCCATTGCCCGCGCCTCGGCGCCGATCTCATCAAAATCCTCCGGGGTGATGAATTCCACCACCGGGTGGTGCTTGGAACTCGGGGCAAGGTATTGCCCGATAGTAACGGCATCGCATCCCGCCCCGGTCAAGGCGCTGAGCGCTGAAAGCACCTCCGC
>JAFGNG010000252.1 GCA_016927125.1 Planctomycetota bacterium
CGCACCCTTTCTTCCACAAGATTACAGAACCTTTTGTCAGAATCGTGGGAGGAAGGAAATTCAGTTTCATCCATGGCCATGAATTGGATCCCATGAATACCCGGCTGGGCCCCAAAGTTGGTCGCATTTTGGGATTATCTTCATCAGTGATTGAATATGCCAAGGGCTATCCTTTCTTTTCCTCCAATGAAATCGGGGATGCGATACTCAAGGTTGAAGAAGAGCTTTTTCTGTTTTGGATAAATCTTGTCCGTCATCTCCGGGGTCTGTCGGATTATTCAAACTGCCTGGGGCGGGATTTCATCCTCCCTCGGCACAAGCGAATTGAAAAACTCCTTTCGAAATATGAAGAAAAGAAACGGACAGATGGCTATGATATTAACATCGCCGCGCACACGCACCGCCCCGGCCGGTTTCAGAACTGGCATTATAACAGCGGTTCTTGGACTGATCGGACCAATAATTTCCTGCGGATTCTCCCGGATGGTAAGATTGGGCTTTTTGACTGGGAGAACGATCGTCCCATCCAAAATAATGTCACTATTGAAAAGTATCGCTCCATGCCAACTTTTACCTTGTCTCCTCAAGCGTTTAACTAATAATTCAATGCAAACTCCTGTTGTTTCCAACCTTTTAAAAGTGAGCTTACATGGCTAAGATTATTTACGGCGTGGCTGGAGAAGGCTTTGGGCACAGCAGCCGCTCCCATCTGATTGGGCAAAGGCTGATTGCTTCCGGCCATGATGTCACCTACATCGCCTCGGACAAATCATACCGTTACCTGGAGCAGTACTTCGGCAAGCAAGTGATCAAAATCCGAGGAATGTTCTTTGTTTATCAGCAAGGCAGAATCTCCCCATTCAAAACTTTCCTGGCTAATACCTGGAAGTTTCCCGGTACCTATTGGAATAATTTTAAGCTCTTCCGTGAAATCATTGCGCCCATGCAACCTGATCTTGTCATTACTGACTTTGAGCCCTTCATCGCGACCTGGGCGCACCGGCATAAACTCCCCCTGTTGAGCGTTGATCATGAGCATGTCTTGACAAAGTGTGACCTTGATAATTTCAAGTGCAACCCGTCTGCAAAATTTAATTCTTTGCTCGTAACCAAGAGCTATCGTATCCGGGCGGCCGCCCATATCGTGATCAACTTCTTCAAAACCCCGGTTACAACCGAGACCACTTACCTGGCACCCCCGGTGGTCAGGCCAATTGTATGTCAAACCCAGGCGACCCAGGGGCAGCATATTGTCTACTATTCAACTGACCGCACCGGGCTGGACATGCTGCTTGCAACCCTCCAGAACTTCCCCAACCAGAAGTTTCACATCTATGGTTATGATCAGCATACCGGACACGGTAATTGTATTCTGAAGAAAACCTCCACTGAGGGTTTTATCGCCGACCTTGCCAGCAGCAAGGCGGTCATTGCAAGCGCGGGGTTCTCCCTGCTCAGCGAGTGTTTGTATTTCAGGAAAAAAATGCTTTTGCTACCTATCCTCGGACAATATGAACAGATTGTTAATTCCCATTATGTTGAGAAATTAAAGCTGGGATATTCTTCGCATACCTTGAATAAAGAAGTAGTGGCGAATTTCCTGGCCAGGATTGATGATCCCATGGAGCCGCAAGACCAGGTGCTCTGGCCGGATAATGAAAAATTCTTTGAGGTTTTTGGAACCGTGCTTAACAAGATGGGGCATTCCATTAGTAAGATTTGAATTTAATCGCGATTTAAAAACTTGCCTTATTTCTAAGCTAATATCACAGCTACCCATACCAGCAAAATTTATTTGCAGCCTATCACATTCATTATGCCAACCCGTATCCCACAACGGTAAATGTTACACCCCTTCTTTTGTATTTTTTGGGTTTGTCACAATATGAAAAAACCATTGACTTTGGGTAAGCATATTTGAGAATTAGCATTATACCTCTTTTCCTGTAATAACTTGGTATTTAACAAAAAGTAACGCAGTTACATACAACCCTGAGAAAGGCTTGCTTGATTAAAAAAATACCCACATGAAACAATCATGCTTTTGAGCTTTATTAACTTTTTTAATATATTCACGGTAATGATTTTTAATGAATACAATTTGCCGGGTTCTTAGATCTTGATACTATTTTAAAGAAATGTGAGTACAGTAATTCCAAAGGGTGAGGGCATGTAAGGAAACCTTCCACAGAGAGGTGCAAGATGACATCTTCTTCGAATGAACTCTACAGTCAAATTGTAGACCAAACCCACAGCGTTATCTTTATCTTTGATCCGGATGGCAAGATCCTCTTTGTAAATGAGTTTGCCACGAAGTTCTTCGGCTATGCAAAAAATGAGCTCTTGGAAAAAAACCTTTTGGGAACCATCATGCCTGAGCGTGAAAGCACGGGCCGTGATCTTACCACCCTGATTAAAAACCTTACGCTCAACCCGGAACATTATATTTATTCAACCAATGAATGCCTCCAGAAGAATGGCGATTTTGTCTGGGTGACCTGGAGCAATACTCCGCTTTATGATGAGAATGGCAGCCTGTGCAAAATCCTCGCAATCGGCAATGACATTACCAGTCGCAAACTGGCGGAAGAGTCATACAAGAAACTGCTGAAACTTTCCCAAGAAGAAATTACCTCGTTGAGTGATGAACTGCTGGCGGTCAAAGAGCAACTGCAACTGGAAACCATGGAAAAAACCCTGCTGGTGAAAAAACAGTCTGAACTTGAAGAATATTTGCAGCACACGGAAAAGCTCCAAGCCATTGGACAACTCGCGATTGGCATCGGGCATGATTTCAATAATCAACTGGCTTGCATTATCGGGTACGCCGACATCCTGCTCAACCGCCTCCAAAATGAGGAGGTCCGTCATTATGTTGAATTGATTCTGAAAGCCGCGGATCGTTCCTCACAGCTTACTGCGCAGCTCCTGAATTTTGCCAGGAGAAGGAGAACCCAGAAGGGCCTGGTGAATGTGCACGGAATTATTAATGATGTTGTTTCGCTGTTGAGCTTGAGTGTTGATTCTGAGATCGAAATCAGGCAATTCCTCTCCGCTGAGCCTCCGATAACCCTGGGCGATCCCGTCCAACTGCAAAATGCCCTGCTGAATCTTGCGGTCAATGCCCGGGATGCGATGCCCCAGGGCGGCCAGATTATCTTTACTACAGAAAGGGTTGAGCTGGATCATAACTTTATTAATAATTGCCCGCATGAGATTGAAGCTGGTTCTTATATCAAGATCGCGATTATCGATACCGGCAAGGGAATCAGCGAAGATTTGCAGAAGCGGATCTTCGAGCCGTTTTTCACTACCAAGGAGACTAGTGAAGCGACCGGCATGGGACTGTCCGTGGTTAATGACATTGTGCGTCTCCATAAGGGGGTCATTGATATTTCCAGTGCCCTGGACAAGGGCACGACCTTTATCATTTACCTCCCCCTTGCGGACAAGCAGCCGGTGTTCTTAAAGGAACGGGCGACCAGGATCATCCGGGCAAAACGCAAGGCCAGGATTATGTTGATTGATGATGACGATACCGCCCGCGGCCTCGCCCTGGACATGCTGGCCGATTCGGGTTACGAGGTTGAGTCTTGCGCGGACGGGATCGAAGCCATCCGGCGCTATCGTGGCTCCTGGTCCAATACCGATCTGGTTATCCTTGATATGATCATGCCGAAGATGAGTGGATATGACACCTTCCTGGCGATGAAGGAAATCAACCCGGAAATTACAGCTATTATTGCCAGTGGCCACAGCCTTGGCGAAAACGGCAGGAAGATCCTTAAGGCAGGCGTCTGCTCATTCCTCCAGAAGCCGTATGCCATGAGCGATCTAACCCAGCAGGTTGCAGCCTGCCTGGCGGGCAAGCCGGAAGCCGTACAGGTCGTAGCCCCATAGTAACCGGAACCGCTGTTATTCCCGCGCCCGAAGGTTGGCAATATAGTGCTCCGCTGCCATGGCGGCAGTCACACCTTCGCCCACCCCGGTAGCAATCTGCCGGTAAGAACCTTCCCGCAAGTCTCCGACGGCAAACAATCCCGGCAGGGAGGTCATCATGTCAGTTTCGGTTTTAATATGTTGCCCCTCGCTGTCGGGTAGAAGGTCTTTAACAATCCCGGTGTTCGGTTTGGTTCCCACAAAGATAAAAACGCCGTCGGTGATGGTTTCCCCGCTTTGCCCGGTCTGGGTGTCTTGGGTGGTTACCGAGGTGACGGCCTTCTTCCCGTTGATCTTCGTGACAATTGTGTTCCAGCAGACCTTGATCTTCTCATGTTCCATAATTTGCTTCTGATAAATTTTCTCGCCCCGGAGGGCATCGCGCCGGTGCATCAGGTCGACTGTGGAGGCGAATTTTGCGATATGTAAAGCCTCCTTGAGCGCGGCATCGCCGCCGCCGACCACTACGACCTTCTTATTCCGGAAGAAAGGCGCGTCGCAGGTGCCGCAATAACTGACTCCCCGCCCGCGCAGCTCCTCCTCCCCGGGCACGCCCAGCATTCGCGGATCGCTTCCCGTGGCGATGATCACCACGGTCGTGCGCAGTTCTTCCTTTGCCAATTGAATTACATACCCCTCACCATCCTGTTTGAGACCGAGCGCCTCAGCGGTCAGGATTTCCGCGCCGAACCTCTCCGCCTGAACCTTCATCCGGTCGGCGAGGGTGGGGCCGTCAATATTTTCGGGAAACCCCGGATAGTTGGCCACGTCCATTGTCAGGGCCACCTGCCCGCCAATCAACGCCTTTTCAAGCAGGATAGTTTTGAGATCCGCGCGGGCCGCGTAGATGGCGGCCGCCAAGCCTGCTGGGCCGCCCCCGATGATAGCAATATCACATTCCATGCCAGTTCCTTTCCATATGTCTTCTATGCCAACAGGCAGATTCAAAAATATGTCGGTTATTCTTCAGTACCCTATTTTAGTTCTCCGCTTTCAGAAGGCAATGCTATAGCCTCCCCCGGAATTATAGTTTTTAGTTTTTTTTCAAAATCCGGAAAGCGCCGGCCAGCCTTGAATTCTTTACTTGCACCGGGGGGGAGCGCTGGTATACTGTTTTCCTTGTTATTGCAACCAAAATAGTGATCAAGGAGATTGACTAATGGCTAAGAAGAAACCCCGGGTTGTGCTGGCTTATTCCGGTGGCCTGGACACGAGTGTAATCTGCAAATGGCTGGTGGAAAAAGGCTATGAAGTTATTGCCTGGGCGGCGGATATCGGGCAACGCGAGGATTTCAAAGCGGTGCGCAAGAAGGCCCTGCACAGCGGCGCCAAGAAATTCATTGTCTCCGACATCAAAGCTGAATTTGTTGAAGAGTTCGTGGTCCCCTCAATCCAGATGAACGC
>JAFGNG010000253.1 GCA_016927125.1 Planctomycetota bacterium
ACCTCCGGCAGGTCAAGCCCCTCGCGCAGGAGGTTGACGCCGATCAGGGCGTCGAACGCGCCGAGGCGGAGGTTTTTAAGAATATCCACCCGTTCGAGCGCCTGAATATCGGAATGGAGGTACATGGTGCGCAATCCTGCCTCTCGGCAGAATTCATCCAGATCCTCCGCCAGCCGCTTGGTCAGGGTGGTAACCAGCACGCGCGAACCTTTCTCCGCGCAAGCCTTGATCTCCTTCAAAATATCCTTGACCTGGCCCTCGGCCGGGCGCACTTCGATCGGTGGGTCCACCAGCCCCGTGGGCCGGGTAAAGAGCTCCACCGGCTGATTCCTGGAAAGTTCCAGTTCATACTCCTTGGGGGTCGCGGAGAGATAGATCGTCAGCGGCTGCATGGCCTGGAACTCTTCAAAGCGGAGCGGCCGGTTATCCAAGGCCGAGGGGAGCCGGAAGCCATGCTCAACCAGGGTCAGCTTGCGGGAACGGTCGCCGTTAAACATTCCGCGAACCTGCGGGATAGAAACATGCGACTCGTCAATAATCAGCAAAAACTCCTTGGGGAAGTAGTCCAGCAGGCAGGCGGGGCGTTCGCCCGGTGCGCGCCCGTCAAAGTGGCGGGAATAATTCTCCACTCCCTGGCAATAGCCAATCTCGCGCAACATCTCCATGTCATAGCGGGTGCGGCTTTCCAGGCGCTGGGCTTCCAGCAGCTTGTCCTGCTGGTGGAGGAACTTAAGCTGCGTCTCCAGTTCGGCCTCAATCTCACCAATGCAATTCTCCACCGTGCCCTCTGCCATCACAAAATGCTTTGCCGGCAGGATGGAAAACTGCTGGTGTTTGCGCAGGACATCCCCGGTTAACGGGTCCACCTCGGAGATGGCATCCACCTCGTCGCCGAAGAGCTCAATCCTCACCACCTCCTGCTGGTATGTCGGCCAGACTTCGATCACATCCCCGGCCACGCGGATATTGCCCCGGGAGAAGCCGACATCATTCCTGACGTACTGCACATAGACCAGGTGGCGCAGGATCTCCTCGCGGGAAATCGTCTGCCCCACCCCCAGGGCCAGGCGGAGTTTTTTGTAATCCCCGGGACGGCCTAGGCCATAGATACAGGATACCGAGGCCACCACGATCACATCCTGGCGCAGCATCAGGCTGGTGGTTGCCGAGAGTCGCAGTCGGTCAATATTTTCATTGATGGAGGCGTCTTTTTCAATATAGACATCGGAGGCGGGCAGGTAGGCCTCGGGCTGGTAGTAGTCATAATAAGAGATAAAGTATTCCACTGCGTTCTCGGGGAAGAAGCTCTTGAATTCCCCATAGAGCTGTGCGCAGAGGGTCTTGTTGTGGGAAAGCACCAGCACTGGCAGATCAAACTGGGCAATCACATTGGCAAGCACAAAGGTCTTACCCGAGCCGGTTACCCCCAGCAAGGTCTGGTGAGGCTGCTTCTCCCGGATACCATTTGCCAGCTCCGCAATTGCCCGCGGCTGTTCTCCGGCAGGCTCATAGGGGCTATGGATATGAAAAATGCTCATCTTGACCGGCTTTCGGAAAACTACATGCCAAAGGGGCAGCTCCCCGGCCGCCCCCTGAATATTGATAATCCCATTATGGCAGAGCCGTTAGTCTTTGTCAAACTCCGCCCGGACAGTATAGCCGTTAATACATTTCTGGCAATCCAGAACCTGGGCATGGAGTTCCCGCTCCTGGTTTGAAATGGTCAACCTATCTCCCTTGGTGAAGGCGACCGCGGCAACAAAGTGCACCCCGCCATCAGAGAGATCCATGACCTGTGCTATCGAGGGCCCGTCCTCATTCCTTACCCCTTCACAGGTAACCTGGATCTGATCATGCTTATAAATACGGTTTGCCTGGCGTCGTTCATTTTTATCCAATTGCACCATAAAACTCCTCTCTTTTGGCTGATTCAGCAATTCGTCGGATATTAGGGCATAGTTGTATAAATCAGCCTCGCAGCATCAATAAAAAAAGAAAAGAGGGTTTATTTGCGCGTAATATTTTTGGCATACCGCTGGTAATCCTCTTCGGAGTCAATGCCGCAACCCGTGTAGTTGCTTATACCTGCGACAATTTTGAGGCCGGCGCCCAAGGCGCGCAACTGCTCCAGCTTTTCACGTTCTTCAAGTAGTGATGGCGGCAGGGATGAGTATGAGGCCAGGATCTCTCGCCGGTAGCCATAGATGCCGAGGTGCATATATCCGAATATCCCTCCGGTAGGGATCGCTTCATCGCGGTCATGGGGAATGGGCGCGCGGGAGAAGTAGAGGCAGAATCCCATGACATCCATCACCACCTTGACAACATTCGGATCTAGGAATTCTTCTTGCTTAACAATTGGCCGCGCCAGCGTGCTCATGCTGGCTTCAGGATTATCCTCCAGGAGATCCGCAACCATGAGGATCTCTTCCGCGGGCAGTTCCGGCTCATCCCCCTGGATATTAATGATAGTGGTGATGTTTTCAGGCAAACCCGCCGCCGCCTCGGCAATCCGGTCGGTACCGCTACGGTGGTTCGCGCGGGTCATTACTGCCCGGGCCTTGACTCCGGCGGCAGTGGTGTAAGCTGATACTACTTCGGCAATACGCTCGCTGTCGGTAGCGACCAGCACCTCCGCTATCCTGCCATTACTGGCAGCGCGCGCCTGCTCTGCCGCTTCTACCGCGTAGGTAATCAGCGCCCGCCCGGTATCGGCGCGCAAGAGCTTCTCCGGCATCCGGGTGGAAGCCAGCCGCGCGGGAATGATTATCGCTGTCTGCTCTGCCATGCCATCCTCACCATTTCACTGCCAATAGAAAGCTTATCCAAAAACCCTCTGTGAAAATAGTTTTTCAGCTTTTAAGAATGCGGGATTTTACAGGATTTGTAAACAGGGTTTTTTTTATTCCAGGAAGATCTGCGTGTTCGAAATTTTATTCCGAGCAACCCTGGTTATGCGGGCAGGTATCGCACTTGGGCTTGGGAGGGGTTTTATCCTCTGCGGCAGGCTTTTCCGAAGCGCTGCCATTCGCTCCCGGGCGCTTGTAATCGGTTTCGTAAAAACCCGAGCCTTTGAAGATAATCCCGGCGCCGCTGCCGATCAGCCGGTTAAGCTTGAGCTTGCCGCATTCCGGGCACTTTCTCAGCACCTTGTCGGTCATCATCTGGAACTTTTCGAAGCGATAGTGACAACTGTCGCATTCATACTCGTAGGTCGGCATCTTACTCTTCCTTTTCGCTGGCGTTCTCGGTCTTGTGCTTCTGATTCTCTTTCGCTGCAGGCTGGCCGGCGGAAACCACGACCTTGGCCGCGCGCAGGATCCGCTCGCCGAGTTTGTAGCCGGTCGCGATCTCTTCGACAATCAATCCCGCCGCAACCTCCGGGTGGGGGAGCTGGGTGACCGCTTCATGCACCTTGGGATCGAACATTACTCCCGGAGCAGCGACAATTACCTCCAGTCCGCTTGCGGCGAGCGCCTTCCAGAATCCCTGCTGTACCATCTCCAGTCCGGTAAAAAGGGCGTCAAAATCATGGTTCTCCCGCGCGGCAGCCAGGGCGCGCTTGAGATCGTCTAACGGGGCCAGCAGCCCGTCCAGGACCGAGGCCTGCGTGTCGAGGCGGTCATCCTCCTGGCGGCGTAATACCCGCTTGCGATAATTCTCCAGATCCGCGCGCATGCGCTGGGAGAGCTGCAGGTATTCATCGCGCTGGGCTTCGACTTCTTTGAGTGCGGTTGCCGGTACCATCATATCTTGTTCTTCTTTTCCTTTAGTTGCTTTCGGAGGCTCTTCTGGACCCTCTATGGCTTTTGCCCTGGTCTTCTCCTGGGCCTCTTTGCGGGTTTGCTTCTTCCGGGTCGACTTCTTAGCGGGTTTGGCTGAATCGAGATTCTTGACCTTGCTCTCATTCTCCATGTTGCCTTTGCCCTCCGCCTCCTTTTTCAGCAGGCGTGTCTGTTCACTCTCATTATTCTTAGGCGTATTATGCGTCATCTCCCACCCGCCGTTACCATTCCGGTTTTACCTTCGAAAATTTACTCTTCTGTAAAATAATCCCTCAGCTTATCGAACATCCCTTTGCTGTGGGGAGAAACATTCTTGTCCTCGATCTCCGCGAGTTGCCGGAAGAGCGCTTCCTGCTTGGCATCGAGCTTCCGCGGGGTATGTACCAGCACCTTGACGATCTCGTCGCCGGTGCCGTGGCCGTGGACATTCTTGATCCCCTGGCCGCGCAGCCGGAAGATCTGCCCGCTCTGGGTGCCCCGCGGAATCTTCAAGCGTGCGTGCCCGTTGAGCGTTGGGACCTCAAGTTCCGTACCGAGCGCCGCTTGGGAAAAGGTGATTCCCATCTCGCAGTACAGGTCGTCGTTATGCCGTTCGAAGAAATCATCCGGTTTTACCATGATATAGCAGAAGAGATCCCCGCGCGGCCCGTTCTGCGGCCCGGGTTCGCCTTCATTGGCAACCCGCATCCGGGTGCCATCCTCAACCCCGGCCGGAATATTGATCTTGATCCTGACATTCTTCACTTCCCGCCCCGAGCCCCGGCAACTGCCGCAAGGGTTTTTGATAACCTTGCCCGCGCCGTTGCACTGGGGACAAGTAGTCGCCACAGAGAAGAACCCCTGCGAGCGGTAAACCTGGCCCTGGCCGTTGCAGGACGGGCAGACTGTCGGCTGGCTTCCGGAGGCCGCGCCGGTGCCGCTGCATTTCTCGCACAGCTCCGAACGTCGCAGGTCAATGGTCTTGGAGCAGCCAAAGGCGGCTTCCTTGAAGGAAATACTCACCCGGCACTTCAGGCTGGCCCCGGCGCGCACGCCGTTATAGCCCCGGCGTCCGCCCATGCCGCCGAAGATGCCGTCGAAAATCCCGCCCCCGCCGCCCCCGCCGAAAATATCGGAGAAGTGGCTGAAGATGTCTTCGAAATTGCTGAAGCCGATACCCTCGGAGGCCAGGCCGTCATGCCCGTAGCGGTCGTAGCGGGAGCGCTTGTCGCTGTCCCGCAGAACCTCATATGCCTCTGCCGCTTCCTTGAATTTTTCCTCCGCCTGATGATCACCCTTGTTGCGGTCGGGGTGATACTTCATGGCCATCTTGCGATAGGCTTTCTTGATCTCATCGTCGCTGGCATCGCGCGCAACTCCGAGGACTTCGTAGTAATCTCTTTTGGCCATGGTTTAAATCTCACTACCAGTGCAGCGGATAAATTTTGTCGGCCTCATCCCGGTCGCGCTCATTATAAAAAGCGGCGCGCCTTTCAGCACTGGCCAAGGAGGCGCACCGCAGAGATTTGCAAAATGCTAAGGCCGTGAATAATAAGGATCAACCGCTTATTCACTGCCCCGTCCTGTCCAGGCAGAAAGCCGGGGGAGTTTTTATTCTATTAAATCACCGCCTCCGGAACAGCATTTTCTTTATCATCATCCTTGATCTCGGTGACCATGGTTTCCACGGTCAGGAGGAGGCCCGCGATCGAGGCCGCATTCTGTAGCGCAGTGCGGGTGACCTTAGCGGGATCAATAACACCGATCTTGACCAGGTCTTCGTAGGTATCGGTGGCGGCGTTATAACCGACCGCGCCCTTCCTTTCCGAGACTTCAGCGACCGCCACGGAGCCGTCGATGCCGGAATTAGTGGCAATGTGCCAGAGCGGCGCGGAAACCGCGCTTAAAACCAGCTCAACGCCAATCTTCTCATCGCCTTTGGCTTTTTTACGGCTCTCTTCAATCGCCTCGCGGCAACGGAGCAGCGCGACGCCGCCGCCGGGCACAATCCCTTCCTCGGCAGCCGCGCGGGCGGCGTGCAGAGCGTCTTCCACGCGCGCCTTCTTTTGCTTCATATCCGATTCGGTAGCAGCGCCTACATTGATGATGGCTACGCCGCCGGAGAGCTTTGCCAGGCGTTCCTGGAGCTTCTCGCGGTCATAGTCGCTGGTGGAGGAATCGATTCTCTTCTTGAGCTGTTCGATCCGGCCCTTGATCTCGGCGGATTTGCCTGCGCCCTCGACAATGGTGCAGGTTTCCTTGTCAACGGTAATAGCCTTGGCAGTGCCGAGCGCCTCCAGCTCGAGGTTTTCCAGCTTGATGCCAAGATCCTCGGAGATGCAACTGCCGCCGGTCATAATCGCGATATCTTCCAGCATGGCCTTGCGGCGTTCGCCAAAGCCGGGCGCCTTGACTGCGACGCAGTTCAAGGTGCCGCGCAGGCGGTTGATCACCAGTGCCGCCAGGACTTCACCCTCAATATCTTCGGCAATAATACAGAGCGGCTTGCCCGCGGCTGCTACCTTCTCGAGAATAGGCAGCATTTCGCGGATGGAGCTGATCTTCTTCTCATGCAAGAGGATGTAAGCGTCCTCGAGAACACATTCCATGCTCTCGGGCTTGTTGATGAAGTACGGGGAGATGTAACCCTTGTCAAACTGCATGCCCTCAACCAGGTCGAGGGTAGTTTCCATGCTCTTGCCTTCTTCGGCCTGGACCACGCCGTCGGTGCCGACCTTGTCCATGGCGTCGGCGATGATCTGCCCGATCTCCGCGTCATTGTTGGCGCTGATCGTAGCAACCGAGGCAATCTCTTCTTTCTTGCGGCAGGGCTTGGCCAGTTTGGCCAAGTGCTCGACTGTTGCCTGCACCGCGATATCGATACCGCGCTTGATTGCCATCGCGTCCGCGCCGGAGGTTACCGCCTTCAGCCCGCCTGAGAAGATCGCTTCGGCGAGAACCGTCGCGGTGGTGGTGCCGTCGCCGGAGATATCGCTGGTCTTGCTCGCAACCTCCTTGATCATCTGCGCGCCCATATTTTCAAAGGGATCTTCGAGCTCGATCTCCTTCGCCACGGTTACGCCGTCCTTGGTAACTCCCGGCCCGCCGAAGCTCTTGTTGAAGATCACATTGTGCCCGGTCGGGCCCAAGGTGGATTTTACCGCTTTCGCCAGCTTTTCAACCCCGGCGAGGGCTTTGCGCCGGGCCTCATCGCTGAACATTAGCTGCTTGCTTGCCATCATTGCCCTCCTGTGTATTTTCTTTATCTAATAGTTTTAGTTTTGCTTAGGAAATCTTCGCCAGGATATCGCCTTCGCGCATAATGATGTATTCCACCTCATCGACCGTGACCTCGGTGCCCGCATACCTGCCCATGAGGATAATGTCGCCGACCTTGACATCAGGTTCCACGCGCTTGCCGTTGTCCAACAGCTTGCCCGGGCCTACTGCCACGATTTCACCGCGCATCGACTTCTCCTGGGCGGCGTCCGGCAAAATAATCCCGCCCGGAGTCTTTTCTTCAGCATCCATGCGCCTGGCAACCACGCGGTCGTCCATGGGCTCTAACTTGAGGGAAGCGGTTTTCTTCTTTGCCATTACTCTTGCTCCTTATCTTTATAAAGGATCTTTATGTTTTTTTAATAACCCATTTCATCCATGCCGGCTCCGGCCGCATGGTCGTCCTTCTTCTCCGGTTTATCCGTTACCAGGCATTCAGTTGTCAGCATGAGGGAAGCGATCGAGGCGCCGTTCTGCAAGGCGGTGATCGTAACCATAGTGGGATCGATAATGCCGGCCTCTATCATATCTACATATTTCTCGGCCAGGGCATCATAACCAACCGCACCCTTCTCGGACATAATCCTGCGCACTACCACTGCGCCGTCAACACCGGCGTTTTCCGCAATCTGGTAAGCCGGGGCGCTGACTGCTTTTTTGACGATTGCAACGCCCAGTTTCTCGTCATCATTTTCAACCGCCACCTTGTCCAGAGAGCTTGCGACCCGCAGGAGCGCGACGCCGCCGCCGGGAACAATCCCGCTGTCCATGGCCGCCCGGGTGGCGTGCAGCGCGTCTTCCACGCGCGCTTTCTTTTCCTTCATCTCGGATTCGGTCGCGGCGCCGACATTGATTTGGGCGACCCCGCCGGCGAGCTTGGCCAGGCGTTCCTGGAGCTTCTCTTTGTCATAATCGCTGGTGGCAACCTCGATCTCACGCCGGATCTGCTTGATGCGCGCGCTTAAATTCGCGGAAGCGCCACCGCCCTTGATAATAGTGGTATTGTCCGCGTCAATGGTAACCTTCTTCGCCGTGCCCAATTGCTTGAGCTCAACCGTGGTGATGTCAATGCCAAGATCCTCGAAGAAGGCGGTGCCGCCAGTGAGGACAGCAATGTCTTCCAGCATAGCCTTGCGGCGATCGCCGAAGCCCGGCGCCTTGACGGCACAGAC
>JAFGNG010000023.1 GCA_016927125.1 Planctomycetota bacterium
CGCGGCTGCAGCGTGCAGGATATCGTGGATGTCGTCTGCTTCACCGCCTGCCAGGACGGGTGAGGTAGCTGGTATTACGAAAAACAATAGGTGGTATAATTGACGGCTTAATACAAAAGCTTAGTTATGGCAGATCTCATCAACAGACTGTTAGCCTCGGATGAGCCTTCCATACGCTGGAAGGTACGGGTGAAGGTACTGGGAGAAGATCCTGAATCTCCCTCCATCTTAAAACTGCAAGAAGAAATCCGCATTTCACCCCGAGTAAAAACCCTCTTAAGCGAACGAACCGCGGAAGGCACCATCCCCTTCATGCCTTATCGTAAATGGTATGGGGCGCACTGGTTATTGGCAACGCTAGCTGAAAATGGCTATCCTGCGCGGGATGAATCGCTGTCGCCGCTGGCGGACCAGGTTTTAGACCTTTGGTTATCGCCCAGCCATTATAAGAGCACGCCTACAATCAAAGGCCTCACCCGGCGGCATGCCTCCCAGGAGAGCAACGCCCTGTATGCGCTTCTGACTCTGGGCCTGGGGGATGAGCGGGTAGAGCAATTGGCGGAGAACCTGCTTAAATGGCAATGGCCAGATGGAGGCTGGAACTGTGACCAGAACCCAAATGCCAGCTACTCCTCATTCCATGAAACTATTATCGGGGTGCGGGCCTTGGCGTTGTACGGGCAACTCCGAAACTTAGAGAGCTCTTTACAAGCTGCCAGGCAAGCGGCTGAAATCTTTCTAAAAAGAAAGCTGTTTCGCCGGAGGCGGGACGGGAAGGTCATTAAAAAGAGCTTTATCCAACTCCATTATCCCTGTTACTGGCATTATGATGTTTTATTCGGGCTTAAGGCTATGGCGGAAGCAGGTGTGATCAGTGATCCCCGTTGTGAAGAAGCGCTTGACCTCCTGGAATCAAAGCGCTTGCCTGAGGGAGGCTTCCCGGCTGAAGCCAAGCATTACCATCTGGATGATCGCCGCACCATGAAAGGCCGCCGCCAATCCGGGAAATCGCTGGTCAATTGGGGAGGAACCAGCAAGCAGCGCATGAATGAGTGGGTTACCTGCGATGCCCTGTATGTCCTGGCTGCCGCGGGTAGGCTTTGAGATTTTTAAGTGAAAGTAGCTACTTAATGGCAAAAAACACCCCTAAATCCCGTGCGGAAACCACTCTTTTTCTCCTGATGTCAGTCGATGGAAAAATTTCCAGCGGGGAGAGTGATACCCTCGATCCGGACTTGGATTGGAAGAGGATCCATGGAGTTAAAGAAGGACTGGCCCAATACTACAGAATCGAACAAACCACTGATTTGCACTCGCTTAACACGGCAAAAGTAATGGCAAAAATTGGAGTCAACGCGCGGGAAATCCCAGCAGAACGCCCGAAAAGTTCTGCTTTTGTAAGTTCTATCATTGTTGATCGGAAGCCCTGGCTGACTGCCCATGGAGTCAGATATTTGGCACAGGGGGCAAAGACTCTGTACCTGGCAACCAACAATCCCGCCCATCCCGCGCATGCTTTAGAGAGTGAAATAGAAAACCTGGTAGTAATCCACTACGCGGAGGAGATCGCTTTCCTGGATCTCTTCCAAAGAATGAAGCATGATTATGGCGCCGAACGGATTACCATTCAATCCGGTGGAACCTTAAATGCGGTGCTGGTGCGCCATGGCCTGATAGACCACCTTCTGCTCGTTGTGGCCCCGCTTTTGGTAGGCGGCCAAGCCACTCCGACTTTGATAGGCGGGCGATCTTTTCAGACTGAAGCAGATCTTCTTGGCAGCAAGGCGTTAAAACTAACCAAGGGTGAAGTTTTAGAAGACTCCTACCTGCGGTTGGAGTATGACGTGATCCCAGATACAATCATCGATCCCAAATAGCGCTATTTTACTTGCCCCTGACAATCTTTTTCATCGAGCGGTCATGCAGGCGGCTGAGGAGGAGGATCGCCAGGATAGCGCCGATCAGAGCCATCATCATGTCCCCCTGCGCGTCCCACATATCACCCTGCATCCCCAACCATTCCGGACCGCTCTCGGGATAGAAGAGCACGGCCACCCACCACTCCAGGAGTTCCCAGAAGGCGCTGATAGCGAGGCAAACGCAGACGCAGATGAATCCCGCCATCTTGCCGGACTTCAGCACACCGGTGCGGATAAAAATCTCGCGGGCAATAATTGCCGGGACAAAGCCCTGCATGAAGTGCCCCACGCGGTCGTAGTAATTGCGGGAGAGCTCGAAGGTGTCGCGCAGCCAGTTGAAGAGCGGCATCTCGGCGTATGTATACTTCGCCGCAATCGCCAAGATAATGAAATGGATGCAGATCAGAAAGTAAGCCAGGTTTGAAAACCGGAACCGCTGGAAGGTTAATGCCAGGGCCACCACCCCGATAAGCCCGGCGGCAATCTCAAAGAACCAGACATCATAAGCCAGGGGGTTAACCAGCGACCAGGTGGTAACACCGAGGCAAGCGAGAATCATCAGGATAAGGGGAAGGTTCTTTTTCATAGAGAAACACTTTCTAAAACTCAAGTAGTTTGGAACATGCCTTATAAATCTCCCCCCCTTATGGGAGGGGCTTAAGGGGAGGGAAAAAGACCCAGGTTCTCCAACCTGGGATTCACAGACTGAAGAGTCTGTGCTACAAATATCCCTCACCCCACCCCTCTTCCAAAGGGAAAGGGAGAATTATTAGATTCTCTAACGCGGGTCATCTTCACCCAGGAGCCGGAAGAGCTCTGCCGCCGGTCGGGGCGTCAGATTGCGCGGCGCCCCGCGCAGGACTTCTTCAAAAGTAGTGACGCCCTGCAGGGTCTTCACAATCCCCGCTTCCTGCATGGAAATCAACCCCGCCTCCAGGACGCTGATCTTGCGGATCTCGTAGGACGGGCGGTGTTCAAGGATAGCGGTGCGGATGGATTCATCCATGAAGAGAATCTCGAAAATCGCGGTCCGGCCGCTATAGCCGGAGCGGTAGCAATGCTGGCATCCGGTACCCCGGTAGAGCGTGAAGCCTTCAATATCTTCGGCTTTAATTCCCAACAGCCGCAACTCTCTCTCCAGCGGCTTGGTTTCCTTCCTGCAGTGCGGGCAGATCTTCCGCACCAGGCGCTGCGC
>JAFGNG010000254.1 GCA_016927125.1 Planctomycetota bacterium
TGCCTTGAGGTAAGAGGTTTCGCCCTCCAGGGTAGAAACCAGCAGGCGCACCCCGTGCTGGCGGCAACGGTGGGTTAGCTCGTTCACTTCGTCAATCGCGGATTTCAGCCGGAAGCTGGCCCCCATAGCCGCACGCACAAAGGCCGGATGCGTCGGGTCCACCCCGGAGCAGAAGATGGCTCCAGAGGCGCCCACAGCCTCGGCGGTCCTAAGCACTGCCCCGGCATTACCGGGATCCTGGATGCCGGAAAGGATCACCAATCTAACCGGGGGTTCGAAGAGTATTTCCGGCTTTACCGGCGTGAAGGCGATGATTGCGGCAATCCCTTCCGGGCTCTTCAGGGCGGAAAACCGCTGGTAGCATTCTTTCGTGACCGGGATTGTTTCTATCCCGCAGGCTTGTGCTTCCTGCAGGATTTCTTCAGCTTCAGGGTTTTGTTCCACCTGGGGGGTATGGACAACCTGCTCCACCCCCGCTCCGCAGGCAATGGCATCACGGACAAGGTGAATCCCCTCAGCCAGCAGCAAGCCCTCGCTGCGCCGCGCGCGGCCGTCACTGGCAAGCTTTGCCAGCTTTTTAATCAAGGGGTTTTGTCTACTTTGGATCAGCATGACAAAACCATATCACAGGTCGCTCTTAAATACAAGCTATCTTAGCCTATTCAAACCTGAGATAACCGAAGCGTTCCGGCTGATGCCAGGCCGTGCCTGGCATAAATGACCAGCCGCTGGCGGCGGCCATATTGTCGCGCACCCGTCGCAGGAAGTTGGCGCGCCACTCCTTTTGCGGCCCTTCCAGGTCGAAGGCTGCGTAGGGCAAGGCCACCTCGGCGGTCCAGTAGCCGTCATGCTTGCTGACCGCGGTCGGCCATTCCGGATCAAATTCGTAATCCGGGTTGCCACCCTTAACCCGCTGGTCGAAATTCGCCCCCTTGGCATTGAACACCATCTGGTAATACAGGGGCTTGGTCTCGTCCGGCTGGATGAAGAAGGCGAGGATATCGTCCCGGGCGGAGAAGATCTGGCTCTCGCCTTCCGCGGTTGCCTTGAGCTCTTCGGGATTCCGATCAGCGCAGGCAAAAGCCATGTACAGCGTATTGTCATCATAGAGCAGCTTGATACCGGTTTCGACCATGGACTTCTTGCCCTTGACCGTCCCCATCCAGAAGCCGGTGGTAAAGGGTGCCTGCTGCCAGGCCGCTTCGTCAGGGTTACCATCTATGGTGATGGGGGTGTCGGTTCGACGGGCAGAGATCGAAGGCAACTGGTTGACATCATCTCCCTGTGGTTCTGTCCGGACCGAATCAGGCAAGACGGCCAGGGCGTCGACCGCCTGTTCCAGGAAGTCCTGCCACTGCAACCAGAAGCGGGTGTCGGTCACCAGGCTCCAGGCCAAACCGTAGTTGCGCGCCGCGATAGCTTCCCTGGCCTGGGTAATAGATTGCCTCATATATTCCTGGTCAAGTGTTGACAGGCTCTTGCTGGTCAAGTCGTCATCGAGAAGCTTTTCTGCCCGGTCAATTACCCTGGTCAAGCGCGAGAGCTCTTCCGGAGCTATCGGCTCAACCTCGTAAGAGAGGATCTTCAGGTCGGCGACAGCTTCAGGGGCCAAGGCTTGCTTAAGGGCAACCATCCCGAAGGGCGGTAAATCAAACTTAATATCATAATCAACAGGAGCGCCAGGTTTAATGGGTCTGTTTATATCAATTGGGACTTGTTCATTGGTGGCAATATTATGAATTGTGCCAGACTGTAACTCTATAGTTACCTTGCCCTTGATATGCCAAAAGCCGGGATTGGCAATGTAGAACCAGGATTCATTGCCTTTATCAAGCTTGCGGATAGCGACGCTGGTCTTGAGGCCGGTGTCGAGTACAGGCTCAAACTTCTCCTTTGGCAAATGGGTAAATGGCTTGGTGATTTCCCGGATAATCTGTTCCGAGCCGACATTGATATGGAGGTCTGTCCAGCCGCCGAAGAGGATATTAGGATCCCCGGTGATAATAGCTTGCATGAAAGCCTCGCGGGCGAAGTAACCGCTGGGTTGCGGCAAGGCGCTGACCCGGACCCCCTCCAGGGTATTTTCATCCCAACTGCTGCGTACCAAGACACATTTCTCGCTGCCACTGTCAAAAGCGGAAGTAACTCTCGGATCCACCCTGGCCATCCACAAGAACGGGTCCTGGCTCACCATCAAGCGTCCGACTGTTTTCTGCTGCCAGGATACGGTCCAGCGCCCGGTGGTAAGCCCGTCAATCGCATTCATACCTGCAATATCAATGGCAAAGTCCTTCATTAACTCCCCGAAGGTCTGGTTGGAGTTGGACAGCTTTTCATAAATCGCGGTGTCACCCGCGGTCAGGGCATTAATAAAGGTTAGATCCGGGCGCTTTTTCTTGAGGATTTCGACTTCCCTGGCAAAGAACTGGGTCAGCTTGTCCGCGCGCCAGTCAAGGAATTTCTGACGGTAATCAGGCGATCTCAAGAGCACAGCCCGTTTCGCAAAACGTTCGGTATCCGTGCGTTCTATCGGCAGCTTAATCCCGGTATCTTCTTCAAACAGGCCGACAGTGATATCATCAAAACTCAATAACAGGGGATCATCGTAATTGCTCCCCTGCCCGAAGCCCGGCATCCAGTAGCCAAACATACCGAAATTGGCGCCTAAGAGGCCGTGAATCCCCTTGAAGTGGGAAAGGTGGCCATAGGTATCGGCCAGGGCCTCGACGAGGTCATCATACTGCTGCACGCTCAGCGGGTGGAGCCAGTTCTGGAGGGTTGAGACGGTCGCAAAGCCGTAACGCTGCTGCCCCTTGTCATCAATAAAATAGAGGCTGTCCGCGCCATTGGCGACCATGGCGTTGTTGGCATAAGTCTTTAGCCCCCGGTACTGGCTGAATTCCAGGCCGGCGTAGAAATCAATGCCGTTGTTTTCAAAAAGGTTCGCCATCATGGTTTTCATGCATTGCAAAACCCGGGAATCCTTAACAATCGGCATGGCCACAAACGGGGTGTTATATTCCATGTACTGGTAACATCCCATGATATGGACATTTTGGCCGGTGAATTTCAGGTATTGCACGTAGCGCTCACCAATCTCCGCCATGCTATAAAGACTGCTGAGCACCGAGCGCATCAGGGTCTGTTCGCCATCTTTCACTGTCTCCCGGGGCATGCTGGCGCCGAAGTTGTGCATAATGCCGGATCCACCACCACAGCGTTCAGTATGAATACCGTAGCTCCGGCTGGTACCATAGTTTAGCTCTGGAAGATCCCCCTTGATATGGTAGATTTTCATTGCTGTCGCTGCTGCCGGTTCATTGTCCTTGGCATTAACTATATTAATGGTATGTTCGCCGTCATCGGCAACGTGGATCCACTTCAGAGTTTGCATCTTGCCGGTAGTGAGGAAACGGCCGCCGGTTTCAACGCCAGGTCCGGTCTGGGTGCTTCTGCCCTGACGAATAATGGCTTCAATCACCCGCTTGGCATTATCCGGGTATTCCAGCTCCATAAAATAAAAATCCCCCGGATGCTGGAAATTAAAGGTATAGGTATAGCCAATGCCGCGATTTTTTGAGTCAACCTCGCGATATTTCAGGCCGTCCTGTTCCACCAGCCTGGAGTTGCCCTTGGCCGGTTCGGCCTGGGTAAATTCAACTGTGCTTTCTAATTCATAGTCCAGGCCATCAGTAAAATTATTGCCCTGGATTGCCTTGAGAGCCTTCTGGCGCAGTACCACCATAGGCTCGCGGTGACGTTTTTCAATTATCTTGCCATCCTTGTCGGCAAGGCTGAGAGCCAGGGCATAAATCCCGTTTTCCTGTTTGCCAAGGTTAAAGGAATACACCAGCGAGCCGTCGGTTTCAGCGTATGTCTCGCTCTTGCCGTCGCTAACCTGGTTACAGTATCCTCCCGCGTCAGACTTGCCAAAGGCATAGAAAAGCACTGGCTGCTGCGCCTGCAGGCCGCGCGGGACGCGGACATTCACCTTAATCTCATCATTATCATTATAAAAGAGCTGGGCTCTATCTGGATTTTCAATAAGCAGGCAGCCGCTGTACGCGGGTATGCCAACCCTGCCGCTGAAGTCCCGTTTTTGCGGATTGATCCCACCTACTCCTGCCACCGGGGCACTCCACTTTGAGTCATCGAATCCCGGCTGGCTCCAGCCCTCTTCTTCCTTGGCGCTGTATTTCCAGTCATCGCCACTGGCGATGGTCACAATCTCGCCGCTCTCCATGATGATCTTAGCCTGGACATAGAGGAAGGGATTATACTCGATGCGAAAGCCGTAAAAACCCACACAGTTCTTGCCGGGTTGAAGATACGGGGCGATATCCACGGCATCGGTATGGTAAATATCCAGGGCGCCACGCCGTTTGACTGCCTTGCCATTTAAATATAACCGGCTGATCATTTCACGGGTGCCGTACCAGTTGCGGTAATTCATCGAACCGACATTCGCCACTGCCCGCCAGATCTTGCCCTCGGGAAGGGTAAACTCCTGGCGGCAATAGCCCTCGTAGGTTGGCTGGATAATCTTGAGCCATTCGAGGGTAAGGCGCGAGCCTTGCTCCCCTTTAATAGTAAACTCCAAACCGTCCGGCCGTGGTCCCTCGAGGTTGAGCTTGTTGAACTGCAGTTCTTGTGAGGCAACGCCTTTCGCTTCCGCTTTGGCGGTTTGCGACTCCCGCTTGCCATCCCGCCAGAAATGCATGACCCACTGGCTGTCGCCCTGGGTCTGGCTTACCTTTAAGTGCACCATCATGGTATCCTGGCAGGTATCGACCATCTCCTCGATGGGCTGCTCACCCATGTAATTCCCCCAACCGAGGGTTGCTTCCTTGTCGGTAAGGGTGAAGGAAATCCCCTGCTCATTAATAGAAACCTCTTCCACTCCCTGAAACGCCGTAAAATTCGCTTTTTTATCGCTCGGGACAAAAACTTTTACGCGGTTATCAAGAGGAATGCCAACGTTCTTAGCATAGAAATAATCTTGGAGTGCGGGATCTTCATTAAGCGCAATCGGCTCATCCGCCGAGCACCAGGAACATACCAGAAAGCCTATCAATAATACTGTGCAGCGCTGCCCAAACCTTGTCATCTCCTACCCCTTTCCTTAGTCAAGATGATAACCATAGAAAAAAAATTGCGTTATAATCAAATTCCTATGCTGTATAACTGGTTTATCTCCTCAGATATTGTTGCGAAAATTTCTAAAAAGGCAATTGTCCTCTAAGTTTAATTTTTTAGATATCCGGATTTTGAA
>JAFGNG010000024.1 GCA_016927125.1 Planctomycetota bacterium
CTTCACCGCTTGCGGGAAGAACAGGGGATTGAGGCGGTCATAGTCCCGGACCGAGTAGAGGCTGCCGGATTCACCGGGGAATTGCACGGGATTCAGAAACAGCCAGTTATACCCCATTCCGGCCGCGCGTTCGACATGCTGCGGCCAGTTGGTAACTTCCCCCCCGAGCGGCGGAAAAAGGTTATAGATAAAGGGCACTTGCTTGGGATCGACGGGGCTTGGCATTTCTCGGGCTCCTTCCCTGATTTGTTGTTGTTCTCTGTCGAGGTTGTCAGTCATCCAGGTAACCGGGCTTTCCATAGCCCAGAGTATTTATAATCTTAATCGCGGGGTTTTAATCAAGGAAATACTGGCTTATCTATGGTTTGAATTTCGTCTCTCAGCCCCTCCCCTCCGTCTCCTCCCGCAGGGAGGGGAAGCTCTCTCTCCCCTGGGGAGAGGGTTGGGGTGAGGGAATCAACTATTGGTTGAATTCTTCTTTTCCCGGCGGCGTTCATCGAAAAAAGCGGTGAGAATAGCGCTGCAGTCGTCCGCGCGCAGCCCTTCCTGCACCTGGACGCTGTGGTTAAGTTGTTCGCAGGCGAGAATATCCAGCACCGAGCCGCAGGCCCCGGCCTTGGGGTCGCGTGCTCCGAAGACCAGGCGTTCGATCCGCGCCAGGATAATCGCCCCGGCGCACATGGCGCAGGGTTCCAGGGTGACAAAGAGGGTAGCGCCCTCCAGCCGCCAGCTCTCCATGGCGGCGGCGGCCTGGGTGATGGCGAGGATCTCGGCGTGGGCGGTGGGATCTTGCAAGGTTTCGCGTTGGTTGTGCGCAGCGGCGATTACCTCGCTGCCGACCGCGATTACTGCTCCGACCGGAACCTCACCCGCGGCAAAAGCCTCCTGTGCCTGCGCCAGGGCGCGCCCCATCATAATGTCATCAAGATTACCGAGCAGATCCGGCGAGCTGAATTCGAGTTCGTCGTTATTCATCTGAAGTTAGTCCTGTTGTAATTCCAAAGATTCTTGATTGTCTTCATTTTGTTTTTGTTTCCAAGGTTTTTCACGCAGCCAATTCCCCCAGCCGTTACCGATGGTAAGAATAAAAGCAAAACAACTGCATATAAGGATAGCAAATGATCCCCCCATCAATACCTTCAATAATGGGCAATTATAGATACTGATATCGTCGATTACAGCAAGGGCCACAGCCGGATCTAACTCCATTAATTTATTAGAAACATAATAAAGAAATAAATATGCTAGGCCTAAAGGAAATGAAAGAATGATAACTATTAATAGAAATATTCTCGCGCTCTTGGTCACTTGCCATTTATTTAAAATCAAGCCAAACAAAAAAAACTGGATGGCAAAAACAATTCCTGGAATCCACAAACTTTGATTTATTATTTTAGACAAGGGGAAAAAACTAACATACGAAGCTAAGGGGATGTAAATAATTTCGATTAAAACCACTGAGCCAATAGATACGATGAGCATCGTTTTGGGAGAAAATCTGGAAACCGCATTATAGAACAAGCCATTCTGCACCGCCATCACACGGCTCCACCTGGAAGATTATTATCTGACCCCCTGGCGGATGAGCTAGGTTGTGACGTCTCTTCAGTTTGATTTTGCTGCCACAGTTTATTGCGCCATAGATATATCCAGCCATTGACGCCAGCTAACGCCGCAAAGAGGCCCGCGCCTCCCATCAAGATGAGCATGGGAAAAAGATAGATTCTTTCAAATTCTTCCCAGCGGACATTCTTCCAATAATATAGATCTATTCTATCCAGCAGGTCGACATAATAAATATTATACAGGATCAGCAAGACGAAGAGAAACAACCAGGCCGCCGCGGCATAGAAGAAGCAATTTGCCACCCGCAGAGGCCAGGAAATTCTGAATGATATCCCCATCATCACAAAAAGCATTATGAAGATGATTAGGGCAATGGCAGAACCATCCATCAGGGAGCGCTTGACCAGGCGCTGATCCTTGAATACCAAAACTAAAAACACCGTCAACCCAATTAAGAACGGGATGATGAACGCTACATAAAGTTTTTGTTTGAAAGACAATTGTGGATAAACTTTTTTATTAGAATTAGATCCCGCCATCACACGGTTCCCCCAATTAAGTTATTATTATCTGAGGCCCGGGCGGATGGGTCAGGAGGTAGTCCGGAGCCGCTCCACCGAGAGGAAGGTGATGTCATCATCGGTGAGGTGGGTGCCAAGGTGGTCTATCAGGCATTGGTAGAGATGCTCGGCCACGGGGTGATCCTTCAGCATGCCCTGGAGGATGCAGTTATCAAAATCCCTTTGCTCAACGTGCTGGCCTACCTTGGCCAGGCACCGGGTAAGGTCGCCGGTATGCATCAAGAGCGCCCCGCCGGGCTGGATTATCCCCTTCTCTTCCATGAACCAGCGATCCGCCATCACGCCGATCGGGGTGGTATTCTCCACCTCCATCCATTGCACTGAGTGCTTCTGGGGTTGCACCATGCAAAGGTGCGCATTGCCGGCTCCAGAGTAGGTAACCTCGCCAGTGGTGGTGTTGAGGATCGCAATCGTCATGTTGGTCAGGAAGCCGCAGCGGACCTCTTCCACCATCAAGTAATTCAGCCGCGACAGGGTCTGGCTCACCCCCGAGTCAACGGCAAGGATGCCGCGCATCTCGCTGATGGTACGCGCCATATGGAAGGCCGTGTCCAGGCCGTGGCCCGAGGTTTCGCCAACGATAAAGGCGTAGCGCTTCTCCGGCATTTCGATAATGTCATAAAAATCACCGCCCATATCCAGCGAGGTGTTGCGGTGCGCTGCCACCCGGTAGCCTTCGAACTCCGGCAGCCGGTGCGGGGTGAAGTGCTGCTGGATAGTATGCGCGAACTGCAAAGCCCGCTCCATCCGCTCGCGCGCCATGATATCCTCGCGGGGCATGCTGGGGTGCGAAGCCAGCGCCACCTGCGCCGAAATAGCTTCCATCAACGCACGGTGGGCATGCGAGAACTTGTGGGTTTTCTTCTTGGAGCTGGCGGTGATCACCCCGACACAGATATCGCGATAAAAGATGGGGGTGTAGATAGCCTGGGTGAAGGCGGTTTCGTCAAAATTGTTACGGCAGATCAAGGCGGGCTCATGTTGAAAAAGTTCATAGCCGCCGGAGCGGTTCAGTGCTTCAATGCCGTTGTCGTGGGGTAAAGCATACGGGGTGATGCTCTCCCGGCTGAGTCCGTAGACTGCCAATGGCACCAACTGGGAATAGGTGTTTTCCAGCATGAAGATTGCGATCGTGTCTGCTGAAATTTCCGAGGCAATCAGCGCCAGGCAACTGGTCAGGGTCTGGCCAAGCGGTTCGCCCAGGGCAAGGACTGCGGATACCCTCGCCAAAACCTCACCATTGATCACCTTTTTATCGCTGATATCGGGATCTGAAATTTCTAACAGCCGGTTGATTTTTTCCCGGGCCTCTTCAGATCCTTGTTCTTTTGTGATTCTACTGCTGGATCGCTTCGCCACTTTAGTGGTACTGCGTTTTTTCACCTGCGTGGTCCGGCGTGTGGTCTTGGCAGCCATTATCTATCTACCCCTCCCCCAAAATTTGAACGTATAAGGGTTAATTCGTATACAAATCTCCCCGACAAAGTTACTTTGACAAAAAACAAATTAGGACAGATTAAAACTGCCTCAATTATAATGTCTGCCCTTTTTACCCCCAGAAATTATAATTAATCTATAAATTATTAAAAAACCTTGTAAATTAAACAAATTAATATGTTACAAACCTTTTTCTTCTCTTAATTGAATAAAAGAAGATTGCCTAAAAATGGCTAAAACTCGCATCTCTAATATACGCTATAAGTTGGCGAATGTCAAGGAGGTTGATCATTATGAAGATGTTAAGCGCTTATATAACCCCGGTGGTGAAGATTATTGGAATAATAATTAATTTCTTCTAAAATTTTACTGCGCCACGAGTTGTAATTACGGTAATTGGTTGAAAGGGGGATTTTGACCGCAATAAATCACTTGACAGAAGCCCCAATATTATTTAGGGTTTACGTCTTAATTTCTAACTTGCCTCCAGATGTTGCTGAAGGTAAGATCTCCATTGGGGGGATTAAGTTTATTTATGGTTTTATTTTTAACATTTTGGATTGATTTATGAACAGTTACAAGAATATTCTTTCTCAGGCACTTTCTCCCCTTTTGGGTCTCCCATCTGAAGAAGTAGCAGCTATGTTTGTGACCCCGCCTGACAGCTCAATGGGGGATATTGGGCTGCCTTGTTTCCCCCTGGCAAAAAAACTGCAGCAGAGCCCCGCGCAGATCGCGAGTAAACTCTCTACGCAACTTGAACTGCCCGAAGGATTTTCAAAAATCAGCACCACCGGGCCATACCTAAACTTCACCATTGATCGCCAGAAGATGTTTAACCGGTTCCTGGCCGGGGTAAGGTCAACTGCGAAACCCTTTGGCGCCAGTGAGATCGGCAAGGGGCAGACTGTGGTTATGGATTATTCCCACCCCAACATTGCCAAGCCTTTAGCTATCCATCATGTGCGCTCCACCATTATTGGCGCGGCCTTGTGCCGGTTGTATAAATTCCTCGGCTATACGGTCGAGGGAGTCAATCATCTCGGCGACTGGGGCACTAATTTCGGGCAGTTAATGGTTTCATACAAGCGCTACGAAGCTGCCCAGCCCGACCAGGAGGTCAATATCACCCGGCTGCTGGAGATGTATATCCAGTTCCACAAGGATGCGGGCAATGAGGAAGGCCTGGATGACCAGGCGCGGGAGTGGTTCGTCAAGCTGGAGAGCGGCGACCCGGAAGCGGTGCGCCTCTGGGAGCTCTTCCGTGAAGAAAGCCTCAACGCCTTCAAAAAGCTCTACCGGCGCTTCGGGATTGAATTTGAGCATTACATTGGCGAGAGTTTCTTCAATGACAAAATGGAGGCGACCCTGGAGCGCATTGCGGCGAAAGGGATCTCCGAGATCAGTGAAGGCGCGCTGGTGGTGAAGTTTGAGGATGACAAGATGCCGCCGTGTTTGCTGCGCAAGAGCGACGGCTCCACTCTCTACGCCACGCGCGACCTCGCCGCGGCGGAATACCGCTATGAGCGCTGGCACTTCGCCAAGTGCCTCTATGTGGTCGCCAACCAGCAGGAACTGCACTTTCGCCAGGTCTTCGGCGTGCTGGAGAAGATGGGCTACGACTGGGCGAAAAACTGCGAACATATCAAGTTCGGCATGCTCGCCTTCGGCCCGGATGTCTTTCCAACCGAAGAAGAGGATGACACCGCCTTTGGCCGGCGCACCACCGGTTCCACCCGCCGCGGGCATATTGTCTTCCTGGAAGAGGTGCTGGACCGCGCCCGGGATAAGGCCAGGGATCTGGTGGTAGACAACGCGCGGGAGGACGAAGTCCTGCAACACGCCGATGAACTCGCCGAGATGATCGGCGTGGGCGCGATCGTCTTCAACGAACTGGCGCAACGGCGCGTCAAGGATGTGCTCTTCACCTGGGACAAGGCGCTCAACCTTCATGGTGACAGCGGGCCGTACCTGCAATATACTCACGCCCGCCTCAGCAGTGTCCTGCGCAAGTATGGCAAGGAACTGCCAGAGGAAATCGACTATTCAACGCTTGGCACCGAAGCCGAGGCCGAGGTGGCGAAGGCGGTGGCCGCCTTCCCGGAAATCATCGAACGCGCGGTGCGCGAGAATGAACCGTCGGTGGTGAGCGATTACCTCCTCGCCCTGTGCAGTGAATTCAACCGCTTCTTCACCGACAAGGTCACTCACCGTATCATCAGCGATGAGGAAGCCTTGACCTTGGCGCGTGTCGGCCTGGTCGACTGCGTACGCACTGTGCTGGCAACCGGCCTTGGACTCCTCGGCATCCAGGCGCCGGAGAGGATGTAGAAAGTGAATTACTCGTTTTGAATCTTGCGAGGCCTACCATGTTCACCGGGTTGATTGAAGCTCTTGGCAAGGTGGAAGGGGTTAAACCCCAGGGCGGCGGGGTAGAACTTGTGATAGACCTCTCCGGTCTCAAGGAAGAACCCCTGCCCGGCGCCTCTATTGCGGTTGACGGCGCCTGCCTTACAATCACAAAAATCGACGGCCACTCTGCTCATTTTGATGCGGTTTCGGAGACGGCCTCCCGTACTACCCTCGGCAAACTGCGCCCGGAGAGCCTGGTTAACCTGGAGAGCGCCTTGCGCGCGGGCAAGCCTCTTGATGGGCACCTGGTACAGGGGCATGTCGATGCGGTCGGTACCTTGGCAGAGATCCGCCGCCGGCCGGAGAGCAGCTTGTACCGATTTACCTTGCCTGAAGTAATCGCCCCGCTGGTCGCGGCAAAGGGATCCATCGCAGTAAGCGGGGTCTCCCTCACCGTGGTGGAGGCGATGCGCGACAGCTTCACCGTCTCGCTCATCCCGGAAACCCTACAGCGCACTACCCTCGGTAAGATGCAGCAAGGCAGCCAGGTCAACCTGGAAGCCGATGTCATCGCCCGTTACCTGGCCCGCCAGCGCCAGTTCCCCTCCCCCGGCGGTCTGACCGAGGAGATGCTGAGGGGGTTTTAAGCTAATATTTCTATTCGTAAAAAAACAGGCGGGCAAAAATTGCCCCGCCTGTTAAATAATAATTATCTGTAACCCTATGGTAAAAAGTTAATCACATTCGTTTGCGCAGGATTACTCCCAGTGCACCTAAGCTCAGTAGCGCTACGGTTGTGGGTTCAGGGACAACATCCGCGCCTTCAGCGCCAGCAAAACGATAAATTAGATGTTTCGAAAGCGTGAAGTCATAGGCAGATATACCATTATTAGTTCCAGCCTGATCTAATATTACTAAATCGCTGATACCATCGACAATTGTATCTACTACTTCAAACTCTATACTTACTATCAACAGGTCGCCTGCAGGTCCGGTGCTGATTATTCCGGTTCCTCCTAATCCAAAGATTTCGATCTCACCGCTTGCGGTATCAGTATCAAGAGTTTTTGGTGACAATAGTCCCTCAAAAAACCCAAAGTCCGGTGCACCTGGTGACGGAAGGATTACATTCAACTCGCTGTTGTCATAGTTAAAGATAAGATCCCATGCACTAATCCAATATTCATCCGCCACATCTGTATGAAAATAGATATCATAGCTTACGCTTTCACCAATTGTCGCAGGAATTGTGCTGCCGGAGGGCGGATCAATCCAAAAATACGCTGCTTGAGCGGCACTAACCAAAAACATCATAACCAGTACTGCAATTGTGGTTGTTTTTAAAGGTTTCATTTTCTTTCCCCATCATGTAATGATATGTTATTATTAAATAATGCCAAAATGCCGCACCAACCTCATTCATCTTCATCTCCTTTTCAAACTACCGATTGGCAGCTTATCTATATTTTTATCTTGGTTAAATTCCTCTCCCAAGGGTCTAGGTTTGGGTCTTATGAATCTTTTTAACATAACAGAATAC
>JAFGNG010000255.1 GCA_016927125.1 Planctomycetota bacterium
ATCGCGAGATTGGCCAGCTTTTGGGCCTGACGGAGGTGGATGTCACCAATTATCTTCACCGGGGGCGCAGCATCTTTCAGAAGATCCTGCGCGAAGAGGTTCGCGAATCAGTCCTGACCGAAGCGGAAGTTGACGAAGAGATCAGCGAACTGCAGCGTTATTTTGTTTAATCCCATACCCGAAACCATGCGGCGGCTTTTCATCAGCAGGCTAATTCCTGGGTTCGTCTTGGGGTATATAACGATAATAATCAAACGGGAGTTGAGTGCGAATATATTTGCATTTTTAAATACCTTTTGATAAACTAATCCCTTCCTTTGTAATGCTCAACTTTTTGGAAGGATTAAATAATGGCGTCGTCGGTAACTGCTGTGATTCTGGGAGGTGGACGGGGCACCCGGCTCTACCCGCTCACCAAGGATCGCAGCTAGCCCGCCGTCCCCCTTGCCGGAAAGTACCGGCTGATTGATATCGCGCTATCTAACTGCATTAATTCTGGCATCAGAAATATTTACGTCCTTACCCAGTTCAACTCCGCGTCCCTCAACCAACATATCGCCCAGGCCTACCGCTTCGATCAATTCACCAAGGGCTTTGGCGTGCAGATTCTTGCCGCCGAACAGACCGAAGCCTCCGGCGAATGGTTCCAGGGAACGGCCGACGCGGTTCGGCAGTCTTACATACACCTGGCCGATACCCGCTCGGATTATGTCCTCATTCTTTCCGGCGATCACCTCTATAACATGGATTACTCCGATTTTCTACAGAACCATATCCAGGCCAAGGCGGAAATCAGCGTGGCGGTGCAGCCGGTTACTCCAGTGGAAGCGCCGGAACTGGGAATCCTGAAGACCAACGGCCATGGCAGGATCAGTTCCTTTGTGGAAAAGCCGAAGGGGGATGAACTCAAGCGGATGGCGGTCGATACCACCGCCTTTGGCATGTCGAAGAAGGAAGCTGCCGCGCGCCCATATCTCGGCTCGATGGGGATCTACCTCTTTAATTCCCATACCCTGAAGGAAGTCCTGGACAAAGATAATGTCTCGGTGGATTTCGGCCGGGAGATTATCCCCCAAAACATGGTTAACCGGGCGGTACAGGCGTATGTCTTTAATGGCTACTGGCTCGACATCGGGACGGTCCGCGCCTTCTTTGAGGCCAACCTGGATTTCTGCAATATCCTTCCCAGGTTCAACCTGTTTAACCCGGATTCGCCGATTTATACCAACCAGCGGTTTTTACCGCCGGCCAAGATCAGGGGCGGGTTGATCGAGGACTGCATTGTCTCCGAGGGCAGCATTATTGACGGCGGGATTATCAAGAGATCTGTCCTGGGGGTCCGCAGCCGCATCTTTGATGATGTCAATATCCACGAAGCCGTGATTATGGGGGCGGATTATTACCAGAATATGGAAGAAGCAGCCAAGGACTCGCGCATCGGCATTGGCGAAGGCACAGTCATCCGCCGGGCCATTGTTGACAAGAATGCCTGCATCGGCAACGAGGTCAGGCTGGTAAACCAGGCCCAGCACTCTGAATACAAGGATCCCAAAGGCCGGTTCCTGGTGCGCGATGGCATTATTGTAGTCTGCAAAGGGGCAGTCATACCCGACGGCTTTGCCTTCTAAGTTCTCCTTTCCTTGCAAGTTTCCCAAATTTAATTAGAATATCAGCCAACCGGTTTGGTGATATTCCCCGGAATCATGCTTAAGAAGATCCAATCGAATGATGGTTGACGCACAAGGTTTTGAAGCTCATTCGCGCTATGCCCGCAACCTGCTTCTAAAGGAAGTAGGGGAGGAGGGGCAGGTACGACTTTTAAAGTCAAGCGCCTTTGTGGTTGGCGCGGGCGGTCTGGGTTCGGTGGTGTTGCCATACCTGGCCTCTGCCGGGGTGGGGCGTATCGGGCTAGCCGATAATGACGCAGTGGAAGCATCCAACCTCAACCGGCAAATCCTTTACCGCGGAACTGATCTTGGCAAAAGAAAAGCAACTTCCGCCTCTGCAAGCCTGCAGGCGCTTAATCCGGATTGTGAAGTGCTGGCAATTGACGAACGTATCGTAGCGGCAAACATCAAGAAACACCTTAGCGGTTACGGCGTGGTGATTGATTGCAGCGATAACTTTGCCACCAAGTTCCTGGTCTCTGATTATTGCTGGAGCGCAAAGATTCCGCTCGTAACCGCCGGGGTCGTAGCTTTTAGCGGCCAGGTAATGGCGGTACTGCAGGGGGAGGGGAATCCCTGCTATCGTTGCCTGCTGCCGGATGAGCCCCCGCCGGGAAGCACCCCGGAGAGCGCAGCCGAGGGCATCCTCGGCGCAGCTGCGGGAGTACTCGGCTCCATCCAGGCGATCGAAGCAATCAAGATCCTCCTCGGCATTGGCAGTACGCTTGCTCGCCGCCTGCTTACATATGATGGGCTGAAAGCTGAATTCCGCACCTTTGAGCGGACCCCCAATCCAGACTGCCCACTCTGCGGAACCCCGCCGAAGCTCACTAAGCTGGGATAAATATTAAAGCAAAAGCTTTGATGTGGCTCCGGTTCTCTAACCGAAGATATGGCTTGTTAATTTTCTTCTGGCCACAGGCTGGAGAGCCTGTACCACACACAAAAAATCCTTGGGGTGATAATGATGATTGCAAAGAGTAATAAACTCACGCCCGGTACTTGTAGTAAGCCGCGCAGCTGCCTTCTCCAGAGACCATGCATGGCCCGATGGGGTGGGTGGGAAGGCACTTCTCTGCGAAGAGCGGGCATTCATCCGGCTGAATAATCCCCTTAAGCACCTCACCGCAGCAGCATCCAGGGGGCATACTGGCGGTAAGGGGCGGCAGGTGGAAGCGTTTCTCAGCATCGAGGTCATGCCAGGAATCCTTGAGGGCGTAGCCGGAGGAGGGGATGACCCCAATGCCGCGCCAAGGGGTATCGACAATATCGAAGAGCTGCTCGAAGAGGCTGAGCGCTGCGGGATTCCCCTCAGGCTTGACCGCGCGGGGATAGAGATTTTCAACCCTGGATTCTTGTGCATTTACCGCTGCAATTAAAACCTCAACGCCCTGCAGGATATCAACCGGCTCAAAGCCAATCACCACCCCGGAGGAGTGATGTTGCTTCAGGAGTTGGTACGGCTCCAGTCCGATAATAATCGAAACATGACCGGGGAGGAGAAACCCGTCGAGTTGCAACTCCGGATCCGAGAGCAGGGCGGTTAATGCCGGTGGTACCAATCGGAAAGAAAGATAAAAGGAGAGGTTTTTAAGCTTCCGCTGGCGGGTGGCGTGGATGGTCGCGGCAATCCCGGCAATGGTGGTTTCAAAGCCGATGGCCAGAAAGACTACCTCCCGGTCGGTATTGGCGGCCAGTTGAATTGCGTCGAAAGGGGAATAGAGCGTGCGAATATCCGCGCCTTGCCCCTGCGCTTCCTCCAGCGAGGTAGTCAGACCCGGCACCCTCACGAGATCGCCAAAAGTGGCGATAATGGCTTCTTCTTTGAGCGCCAGGCAGCAGGCATTGTCAATATACTCACCCGGAGTAACGCAGACCGGGCAGCCCGGTCCGGAGACGAGGCGGACATTCTCCGGCAACAGGTTGCGCAGGCCCCAGCGGCCGATGGCCTGGGTATGGGTCCCGCAGACCTCCATGAAGGTGTAACCCTCGCGCTCGGCAGCCTCCGCGGCGATCCGGCGGGTGAGCTTCTCCACCAGGGCTTTATCCGCAAAGGAATCAAGTACTTTCATTAAAAGCTTCCC
>JAFGNG010000256.1 GCA_016927125.1 Planctomycetota bacterium
GCCCCGGCTACCGCCACCTAACATATTTTATAAATAGAGATCCCTCAGATCCCCGAAGTGCCATTAATCCACTTGCGGTAACGCTGCGGTAGGTTGAAGATCTCGAAAACAGCTTCATTAAGATGGATTCTCATTCCCAGGATATCCCGCCCCAGATAGGCTGCCCGTTCCATGGCTTCGACGACCCGGCCAAGATTAAACAATTGCGCCGCGAGCCGGTTTCGCTGGCGCCGGGGCAGCTTGGGGTTCTGCTGGAAATAGTCCAGCAAGACCTCCGGCAGTGGCAGGGCGGACACTTCATAAATATTGATGTTGTTGTTGCTGCTGGTCAGGCGAAAGCGCCAGTCATAGAGACTGCTGTTGAGCAAACCAACCAACAGCATCATGGGTACGCCTTCCCGTGGCAACCACCAGTTGACGGAATTACCGAGGTACGCTTCGTCCTGCAAGCGCGCTGCCACCAAGCGAGGACGGCTTTCCTGGTTTCTGATGCCAAGCTGTACCAGGCGCTCGCGCCTTGCCTGCTCACGGCAGGCCTCCGCCGAGTCGCCCTTCTGTTGCAAAAAACCTTCCAGGTCAAGAAAGCGCTGGCGGGAAGGGGATCGGCTCTGATCAATGTAAAAGGGGGAGAGGTGGCAGCCCCGCACCAGCAGCGTTTCACCTTTCTCCAGCAGCCAGCGGCGAAAGACAGTCTGGTCTACCTCGCCCACGCCCCCAGTCGCGATCTCCCCGAAGCGCGCCCTGGCGTTTTTGCTGAGCCACTGCACCAGCTTCCAATCCTCCGGCTGCGCCAGCGGCAGCGGCATACTTTCAGGATCAAGGGTAGCGATTAGCGGCAGGCTGAGGCGCTGTTCAAGGTTCCTGGTCTTCCCCCGCAGGCCGACCGAGGCCAGCATGCGCACCCGGTCAGGTCTGCCCCCGCTTTTCTGGGCAAGGAATATCATCACGGACTGCCCGACCCCCGCAAAACATTTGTCGCTCTCAGTAAAATGTTCAAGGTGGGAGAGGGCGTGCTCAACGAGAAGTTTTTTCCGCAGCGGCGCCGCCACCTTGTCAGTTAAAAAACTTGCCGGCACAATGAAGGAAAGCTTACCTCCGTCGCAAAGCAAGGCCAGCGCGCGCTCAATAAAAAGGCGGTAGAGATTAAGCTGTCCCGACAATGCATCGGCATACTGGTTGCTGGAGCGCAGGGATTGCACATAGCCTTTCAGTTCCGGATGTTTGGCAAACCCGGTCAGAACATCATAAGGGGGATTGCCAACTACAAGATCAAAGCCCCCCCGGGCGGCAATCACCGGGAAAGAGGCCCCCCAGTCAACCGGGGAATCTGCTGATTGCGATGGCGGATTATCTTCAGGTGTAATCATTATGTCTTCGAGGTGGAGGTTTTGTTCAACTACAGGCTTGTTCCAGCCCGGCCCGGTCAAGGCATCGCCTTGGATAAAATGTTCCGGGACGCTGAAGGGCAATAGCGGAGAGGAGAACTCCAGCCAGAGCGAGAGGTGGCACAGGCGTACTGCCGAGGGGTCGAGATCAACGCCGAAAAGCCTGGTCGCGGCAATCCGGCGCGCGGTTTTGAAATCGCCCTCCGCAATCCGCCAAGCCATGGCAATCAGAAAATGCCCCGCGCCCATGGCGGGGTCGCATAGATACGGAGCCCCACTGCCCTTGACAGGCTTGGGAAGGGCGAGGGCAAGAATCCGCCTCACAATTTCACTGGGGGTATAGAAAAGCCCGCGGTTCTGGCGTTTTTCTCTAAGACTTTTCCGGCCAGAGGCTACTTTAGCAGTTAGTTCCGAAGCGGTCCCCTGGAGAGGGGTTTCACAGAGCGCCTGATAACTGTCACCCAGGACATTGACCGGGACGCTACCGGGGATATCATGGAAAAGGGCAAGGATTTCTCTCAACGTGGCAGAACCGACAAATTCATTCAACGGCCAGATACTTATCCGGGCCTCTTCTTCCCAGTCAATTCTTTCATTACGCCTCGAGGCAAGGCCTGACAAAACCCCGGCGACATCAGACCACGAATCCGCCGAACCGGTATAGAGTGCCTTGGCAAGATCAACACAATCGCGGGGGAGGAGATTTCGCTGGAGCGCAATCTTTGCCGCGAAAAGGTCAAGCACCAGCCGGCGCAGCAATTCCTGGGTTTTCTCTTCGGCCAAACCTTCCCTGAGGGCGGCTTCACCAAGGGTTTGATAGGCTTCTACACAAGAAAAAATTCCCGGATGAGTTGCGGTCATAGAGATAAATCCATGAAAATATAATCAGTGTAAACCCCAGTTGGATGAGTGGTCTCCAGGACATCTTAAACGGTTGGAGAGATCTTGGCAAGGATTGATTTTGCTGCCAGGATTAACACCATTTTAGCCGGTTACTACCCGTAAACTTATGGGCTTATCTCCCGGAGGGGGTATAAGTGGCACCACGGGAGAAAGCGAATTCCCCTTGCAAATCCCGAGGGTCATAGGTAGTCTTACAGACTGTGGATGTGGTTGAATCTACCTGCACACTTAAACGCCCCCGTAGCTCAGCGGATAGAGCATCGGATTTCTAATCCGAAGGTCACAGGTTCGAATCCTGTCGGGGGTGCCATTATAATGATTAGGTATATCAGCCGGGAGGATAGGATCCCAAAAGTCATGGTTGATTATTCTGGTGATATTGAAGAGCATTTAGGGCAAATCGTGCATAAGCAACTGCGGGCCCCCCACCCATTTCGATTGCGACATCATTAGCCTCATTGATCTCTTCTTCAGTAGCGCCAGCTAAGTGTGCTTGTTGGACGTGCCATTCAATACACGGCTCACACTTTGTAACGATTGAAATAGATAACGCCATGAGTTCTTTTTGCTTTTTTTGTAAGGCCCCGTCTTTGAAAGCGGTTTTTTCCACATCCAAAAAAGGTTTATAGGTGCTGCTCTTCTCCAAAAACAGGGCATGCAGAGATTTCCGATTACGAATGCTGCTGCTAATTTTATCTTCGAAATATTTGTCCATCTTTAGTCCTCCATTAGGGTTTGCAATCTTTTCATAGAGTAGATGGTATTCTGAGCGTTGGTTGTTTAGCGGCACCTGAAAAGTTACGAAGGGCGCATATCAACAATATTCAATTCAATGCGCGGCGGGGTGTAATAATCATTGGTCCTGATTTCATAGACAATATCCCAATAACCCGCACCATGGGAAATTTTATTGAGCCAGTCGATCCGGTTGAAGACCACCGCCCGGAAGGCGGTCCGGTCTTGCGAGGCATAGAAGGAAAAATGTTTGCCGTCAGCGCCCATGATCTGTGGATTACCCGCAACCTTGATGTGGTGCGAAAGAAACAGCGGGGATTGGTTGCCCTGGCCGAAGGGTTCCAGAAGCTGTAGCTCCGCAGCCAGACCTTCACAGATATTACTCAGCCTCATCTCGGCATCAATGGTCAGCTCCGGACCGAGCCACCCTTCTTCAATCTGGCGCCGGCACTGGTTGTTGAATTCCTGCCGGAAGGGCTCAATCTGGTCACGCATTAACGAGAAGCCGGCCGCCATTTCATGCCCGCCGAAGGATTCAAAACGCTGGCGGGAATAGCTCATGGCCTTATACAGGTGGAGTCCGGGAATGCTTCGCGCCGAACCCTTTCCGCGCAAATTGTCAGAAGAAAGGGCGATCACCACACTGGGGCGCTTGAATTCATCCACCAGTCGGGAGGCGACAATGCCAATAATACCTTCGTGCCAGTCTTCACCTACCACCACCACCGCAAGGCTTTTGTCTAGATTGATTTCATCCAGGACCTGGCATCGGGCTTCCTCATAAGTTTTCCGGCAGAGGCGCTGGCGGGTGATATTTTCTTGGTTGATTTTATTAGCGCTTTCGCGGGCATCCAATTCATTGTCCGAGAGCAACAGTTCGAGGGCGAGGCGGGCGTCACGCATCCGCCCCGCCGCGTTGATCCTCGGCCCCAAGGCAAAAGAGACATCCCGGGGAGAAAGAGTCTTGTTGTTCAACCCGCTGATATCGAGCAAAGCGCTTAATCCTGGATAAGCCGAATGGACCAGCCGCTCTAGGCCGAAGCGGGCAAAGATCCGGTTCTCTTCCAAGAGCGGTGCGACATCGGTAATGGTTCCCAGAGAAACATAGGAGAGGACTTCGAGCAACGTCTTGCGCAATTTCGGGGTAACCTTGGCGGATTTTGAAACCTGTTCGCATAAGGCCCAAGCCAGTTTAAAGGCAACCCCGACGCCGGCCAGATCCCGGAAAGGATAGGTGCTGCCCTGCCGCTTGGGATTGATCACCGCGTAAGCCGGTGGCAACTCTTCGCTGCCGGGTTCATGGTGATCAGTGATAATGACATCAATACCATTCTCCTGCAGGGCGGTAACCTCGGCAAAGTCGCTGATCCCACAGTCAACCGTTACCACCACTTTGACATTATCATTCTTGGCCTGCATCACAAAGGATTCGGAGAGGCCGTAACCTTCCGCGAGGCGATCCGGCAGGTAATACTTCACCGCGTGGCCCAAGACCTGAAATACCCGACAGAGTAACGCGGTCGCAGTGACGCCATCGGCATCGTAGTCGCCGTAGATAACAATCGACTCCTTGCCCCGGATCGCCCTCAGCAAGCGCTCCACCGCCTGTTTCATATCAACCATTCCCCAAGGCGAGTGCAACTGGGTCATAGAGGGGTGAAGATACGCGTCGACAGCTTCTTCGCTGGGTTCCGGGAGACGGGTGGCAATAATGCGGGCAGTGGTTTCACTGATGGAAAAAATTCTGGCCAGTTCTTTGCGGATGGGGCCGGGATCGGGCTTCAAGACCCAGCGCTTCTCCGTCATGTTTGAGAGAGTTCGGAAGATGCTTGTCTTTGAAAAACCCATTTAACCGCCCTGAAAATCTGCCTGGAATAATTATAAATTAATCCCTGATGGTCGTGCCCTCAATCAATCGGAAGACAACAAATATAATATATAATTATAGTACTTGATTTGGGGGACTACCAGCACTTTGTATAGATTTCTCCTATTACGAAGCGTAGGTAGGTTGCCAGCAAGGGATTAGAAAATATATAAAAAGCTGTAATTTTTAAGACAATACGAAGATACGCCCGGCGTGAACCCCCGGGTTTTGTGACTAACAGGATGGCGCCATGGCAATAAAAAGGCTTGACAGCAGCAATTATGATGGTATGGATACTATATCTGCACGCCTTGCAACAAGGCAAAAACGGTAAACCAACCTCGGGGTGTAGCGCAGCTTGGTAGCGCGCTTCGTTCGGGACGAAGAGGCCGCTGGTTCAAATCCAGTCACCCCGACCATAGGTCGAAAAGGCTTTGCCGAAACAATCGGCAAAGCCTTTTTCTTCTTGTCTCATAACAGGTTACGAAATCGCGCCA
>JAFGNG010000257.1 GCA_016927125.1 Planctomycetota bacterium
CCGCATCCTGCGACATTGCATAAGCTCCCAGCAAAATTTGATCAGCTACCATGGTGAAAGTCTCCTCTCTTAACTCTATAACAATACCCCCTGCAAAAACCTATATCTACTTTATAGACAGGTGCAGAATGATTATTATGCAATAAAAATAAAAGATTTACGCAGCGGCAGGCTTACATGAACGCCCAGTCGGGGACAATCTCCCGCGTGGTATTGCGCAGGTAAGCGCTGATATCGCGAGAATCATTATAGGTGAAGACCTTGGCGGCGATCTCCTCTGCCTGAGAGATCGAGACCGACCGAATCAGCTTTTTAACCTCGGGAATCAGCGGCGGCGGGACGGAGAAGGTCCGCAAACCCACCCCGAGCAGGAAGGGCACGAAGATCGGGTCGGCGCACATCTCGCCGCACATTGAGACCGGCTTGTTATACTTCAGCCCGGCGGCAATAACATTTTTGACCAAGGTCAGGACCGCCGGGTGCGAAGGTTTGTAAAGGTCGGCGACGTGTTCGTTGGTCCGGTCGACCGCCAGGGTGTATTGGATCAGGTCATTGGTGCCGATGGAGAAGAAATCCACCAGGTCAATATACGCGTCCATGGTAATGGCCACTGCCGGCACCTCTACCATGATGCCGATCGGCATGTTTTCATCAAAGGGGATATTCTCGGTCGAAAGCTCGTCCTGGATTTCACGCAGGAGATCCAAGGTCCGGCGGACCTCCTCGACATTTGAAACCATGGGGATCATCATGCTGACCTGGCCATGGGCCGAAGCGCGGCAGATGGCGCGGATCTGGGTCCGGAAGATATCGGGCCGGAGTAGGCAGTAACGCACCGCGCGGCAGCCGAGTTGCGGGTTGTTCTCGTGCATCGGCGCCTCTTTCTGGAAAAACTTGTCCGCGCCGAGGTCCAGGGTCCGGATGGTTATGGGGCGACCGTTCAGGTGCTTGACCGCCTTGCAGTACGCCTGGTAATGGATTTCCTCATCCGGCGCCTTCTTGCTGGCAAGGTAAAGGAATTCGGTGCGATAGAGCGCAACCCCCTTGCCGCCGGAGTTGATGACCTGTTCAATCTCTCGGGGGAATTCAATATTGCCCATCACCACTGCCTTGACCCCGTCGGTGGTAACGGTCGGGAGATCCTTTTCGGAGTAAAGCGCCTGTTCAAACTGGTGGAAATCATCGGCAATGCCGCGATAACGGACAATGGTTTCCGAATCGGGATTGATAATCACCACCCCGCGGTTGCCGTCAATAATAATGGTGTCGCCCTGGCTGATATCCCCGGAAATCCCCCGGAGTCCCACCACGGCGGGAATCTCCATGGCCCGGGCCACGATTGCGGTATGCCCGGTCGAGCCGCCCACGTCGGTGCAGAATCCCATCACATAATTGGGATCAATACTGGCGATTTCGCTGGGCGTAAGGTTATGCGCCACCAGGACCACGCGCTTCTTCAACTCTTCGAGTTCATGGGTGCGCTCGCCCAGGAGCGCCCGGAGCAGGCGTTGCTCAATATCCTGGATATCGGCAACCCTCTGCGCGAGGTATTGATCCTCAATGGAATAAAAAGCTTTTTCAAATTTTCTCAACGAGCGGCTGACCGCGTATTCCGCGCTGAACCGGTTTTCAATGATTCGCCGGATCACTTCGTCATGGAGCGAGCTATCCGCGAGGATCATCACATGGGCGTCGAAGATGGGGGCGGCCTCGCCGCCGATCTCCGGTTCCATGCGGTTTTGCAACGCCCGGATATCATCCTGCGCAACCTTGACCGCCGCGAAGAAACGGTCGCGTTCCCGCTCAACTTCACTTTCATTAATGAAGCGGCGGGGGATATCAAGATTTCGACTCGCAATCACAAAGGCTTCTGCAATCGCAAAGCCGGGGGATACCGGGATGCCTTTAAGAATCTCCATCGCACCGCATGCTCCTGAAAAATATATGAAGCCCTATCTGCTGCAGATGCAATGGGTTGCGCACAAGCCGCAGTACTTCCCCCCGCAGCGTAACAGGTGTAAGAACTATAATAATAGAGCTTCGGCAGGTGTCAAGCCAGAAAGAATATGCCTGGGTTTAAAAGGAAGGGGTTGCGGACGATTTAGCCCTATCCTCCTTGATCACAGGCACCAGCAATTTTATTATTCTTCAAAGGTGTCGCTGGTGTCTCGTCTGCCCACCTCGAAAATCAATTTGTAAACATGCAGCGCGCGCTTTTGTTTCTCATTCGCTGGGTCCATGTACAGCTTGTAGATTTCCACCATTTCAGCCGGTGCAATCTTATCCCAGCTAAGGCCGAATTCAACCCCCGCTTGCGGCATCAAGTTAAGGCCTTTGCGGTTGGCGCCAACGATCCGCAGCAGGTCTTTGCCATTTCGATAGTTAGCAACGGTAAGATTGGTTTCACGCCCGCCTTCGGCTTCGATCTTAGCAATCAGCTCTTGATGGAATTCATGTAACAACCGGATTGACTGCAAACGGTTTTCCAGTTTCTCCTCGTACTTGGTGCCGACGAGGACAGCTTTCTCATTTTCCAGGAGGAGTTGGGCTTTATCAGTATCCATGCTCCTGAGCGCGGTCAGGACGGCGGCTTCGTTCTTGGCCATGTGATTGTCAATGGCACGGTCGATGTTTCCAGTCGCCGCTTCAATCTCGGCCTGCGCCTTGGTGCGGTATTCTGCAATTTTGGCCTTCTCAAGGTATTTCTCATAGATGGGGATTACTTCGGAATACTTTGCCTGGGCCAACTTCTCTTCCGCCCGGGTGCAGGCCTCGGTAAAGGCTTTTTCTTCCGCAGTGAAGGCCTTGGACTTCTCGGTTTCGACCTTCTCAATCAAATACTTAATATCACTTTTGCGGACCGATTCTGGATAGGTTTCGTTATAGGCATTTAAAAGCCCGATCGCCTCATCGAATTTACACGTTGACCTGACCTCGTCGGCGGCTCGCTTCGCCGCGTAATACGCTTCATTCTGTTTCTGAATGGCAGCCAGCATCCGTTTACTGTGGAGTTCTTTTTTGGATTCATCTACCAGCTTCCGCAGGTCTTCAAAAGGGGTGTCGGCATAGGCTGCTTCAAGTTGGGTAAGGTGTTTCTCCCACTCATCATGCTGCTCCGGATTATCCTTGAGCCAGGTTTTGAATTTATTCCACCTGGCCGTGGCAGCCTCTTTTTCCCCGGCCAGCCTTTCTTCTTCCAGGCGCTGCCTGCGCTTCGCGAGCAGGATCCGGTAATCCCTGGCCTGCTCATAGGAGACATTATCCTGCGCGTAACTGATTAGCACATCTGAATATTTTTCATCCGCGGCGCGGTATTTGCCTTCAACCTCCAGTTCCCAGCCCTGGTCCAGGAGCTTCTGGGCGGCTTCGTCCTGCTCGCCGGGATATTCCGCCAGGACCAGCGATGCGCCCAAAGAGATCAGCAGAATCCCGACCAGCAAGAGTACTTGTGCCAGGGCGGAGGTCCCCGTGGAACCGTCTCGCCAGCCAAGCTCTTCATCCAGCCCCAGGCCGTCGGCGTCAGAGCCGGAGAGCTGCGGGATCACCATCGCGCTGGAAGAGACCGGGCGGCGGCTGATCTTGGAGGCTTTTTCCAAGGCATCCCGCGCTTCGGCCGCGGTGGCAAAGCGGTCTTCCTTATTCTTCATCATCAGCCGTGTTACAATATCAACTGCTTCCTGCGGCAGGCGCGGGCAGAGTTCTTCTAGGGGTTGAGGTTCTTCAAAGATATGCTTTCTCATTACCGCCTGGTTGGTGGTGTCTTCAAAAGGGGGCTGTCCGCAGAGAACGTGGTAGAGGGTGGCCCCCAGGCTGTAGAGGTCGGTCCGACAATCAACCTCCTGGCCGCTGGCCTGTTCCGGGCTCATGTAATGCGGCGTTCCCAGCACTGATTTGGGCGTGCCCTGGGCAGGCTCCACGCCTTCCACATCAAAGATCTTTGCAATCCCGAGGTCCGCGAGCTTGACCTCGCCGTCTTCGGTGAGGATGATATTCTCAGGCTTGATGTCGCGGTGAATTATCCCCCGTTTGTGCGCACATTCCAGCGCGTCAGTAACCTTGGCAGCGATACGGAAAAGCTCGCTATGGTCGAAATCCCGGTACGCCATGATCTGCGAAAGGTCATTGCCGGAGACCAGCTCCATGCTGAAATAATAAGTTTCGCCGACCTTACCCGCGTCATTGACGTGGATCAGGTTGGGATGGTTGAGCTTGCCGGCGGCGCGGGCTTCATGCAGAAAGCGGCCGACAAAGTTCTTCTTGCCGGCAAGGTCATGGCGCAGGACCTTGATTGCGACATGGCGGTCCATGGAGATCTGCAGCGCCCGGTAAACGCGGCCCATGCCGCCTTGCCCAATCAATTCCTCAATTTTATAACCCGGGATTTTGAGTTTCGCAGCGGAATCATCTTCCGAGAAGAAGCGGAAGGTGACGCCGCCGACGCGGATATTGTTGCCGGGATTGAGAAGTTTTTCCTTGGTTAATCTCTTATTATTAACAAAGGTGCCGTTGGCGCTGTCGAGATCCCGGAGATAGTATCCGCCGTCGTGGAAACTGATTTCCGCGTGCTCACGGCTGATCTTATCCTGGTCAACACTGATCTGATTCTTTTCAAGACGCCCGATGGTAGTGACACCCTTGCTTAATTCAAATTTGCAACCTGCATCCTGCCCGGCGATAATATGGAGTGTTGCCACAATACCGCTCCTATTAAAAAATATAAGAAAAAATAAAACCAAAGCCCGGATTAAGCAATTCAAATCATAACAAACCGCAATCAAACCGTCAAGAAAGACTTCTGCCACTTACTTCCCAGTCATAAACTAAAGTAAACTGTCCCTAATAATCTTAATTCCCTTCGAGTTAGGAAAAAAAGTTTGCAACTGTACCCGCTTGCCGGTAAAGTCTGCTTGCTCTGTTAAATTTTAAGAATATATCTTTGTTTTTTAGCTCGGAGGTTGAGGTGAAGATAGTAGCTGATGAAAACATCCCTTTTATAACCGAGGCCTGTGAAGATCTTGGTGAGACTACCACCTTGACCAACCGTGCCATCGACAATTCAGCGGTGAAGGAAACCGACTGCTTATTTGTGCGGTCCCTGACCAAGGTTAATGCAGACCTCCTCGCCGGCAGCCCAGTCCGCTTTATCGGTTCCGCCACCATCGGGGTGGATCATGTTGATCAGGAATATCTCGCCCGGGAGGGAATAGGTTTCAGCAGTGCGCCCGGTTCCAACGCCAACAGCGTGGGCGAGTATATCGTTGCCGCCTTGCTTGAACTGGCGCTAAGAAAAAGCTTCACCCTGCGCGGCAGGACCCTTGGCATTATCGGCGTCGGCAATGTCGGCAGCCGCGTGGCTGCCAAGGCCAAGGCCCTCGGGCTAAAACTCCTCTTGAATGACCCTCCCCGCGAGCGGGCGCAGGCAGAGCCGGGCCAGAAAAAATATAAACCCATCAAGGAAGCGGTCACTGCGGAGGATTTTTATACTTCCGCCCTGGATTTTGTCAGCCTCGATGCATTGCTGCCGAAGGCTGATCTGGTAACTCTTCATGTCCCTCTGGAAAGAGCCGGCCAGGACCCGACCTTTCATCTCGCGGACCGAGAGTTCTTCAAGCAACTGAAGCCGGGCGCAATCTTCCTGAATACCTCCCGGGGCTCTGTCCATGATGAAACCCAACTACACCAGGCGATCGATAGCGGCAAGCTCTGCGCGACCGTGCTCGATGTCTGGGAGCATGAGTTGGATCTGGATATTGATCTTCTGCAGAAAGCTGATCTTGCCTCGCCCCATATCGCGGGCTATTCCTTCGACGGCAAGGTCTGTGGCACCAGGATGATTGTCAATGCCGCGCGGCAATTCTTCAACCAGCTTGCGGGCGAGGGTTATTCCTTCAACGAATGGGATCCCGCGCCTCTCATGCCGGAGCCGGAAGCCCCGCGGGTCACTCTCGACGGTGCTACCGGGGATCTGCAGACCTTGCTCAACCAGGCGGTGCAGGCGTGTTACAATATCATGACCGATGACGATACCATGCGGCAATCCCTGGAGTTACCGAGGGAAGAACGTATTCTCTATTACGATGAATTGCGCAATCAATACCGCTACCGCCGGGAATTTTTCAATACTGAGGTGAGCCTGTTTAATCCCCCGGAGGGCCTGGCTGCAACCCTCGCCGGGATTGGCTTTAAGGTGATGTAAAAAAGGGCACGGCTCACCGTGCCCCGATGAACTTTAAAATAGATGGGCGATCATCCCCACTTAAGCTTGCATTCGGCAAGATCCTCTGCGCTGATTTCATTGCCACACAACAGCATGCCTTCCGCGCTGCCAACCGCGGTGGCGACGGTGTCAAGGGTGTCGAGATCACCTTGGAGTTGGATTAGTTTACCAGCGTCGCGAACCTTCTTATAGACCTCGGGCCATTCCTTCTGCGGCTTGGCGCCGGCGCCGGGAATCCACTGGATCCCGCCGAGTTCCTCGATCTCCAGCAAGGAGTCAAGGTGCCGCAGGGCGCCGGGACCGTCAAGATGGTAAAAACTGTTGGTGAGCTTCTGGCAGGACGCCACCAGCTCCGGCTTGACAAACTCCTCAAACATCTCGGGGCTGATCATATAGCAGAAATCACATTGGAGAATGTAAAAAGGTTCTTCCGAGAAGAGCCTGGTCCAGGTTGTATAACCGGGATTAAGCGGGTGCAGAATGTCAGTAAATTCATTATAGTACTTCCACCACATCTCATGCGCCTCCCAGTTCATCCGCTTAATCTCCTCCGGGCAATCATAGAGATCCAGCAGCATCTTCTCCGCCGGGCGGAAGGTGGAGAGGATATCCAGGTTACCGCCGAGATCAGTATAGCTGACCTGGACCAACCCCTCCCAGCGCTCGATCGCGGCCTTGGAAACATCCTTGACGCGGTTGAGCCAGAGGTTGTCAGGATCGTAACCCAAGAGCGAAAGGTCTTTGGCTTCTTTTTCTTCCTTGGGATGGAACCAGACGGTGCGTTCGCCATTTTCCAGGTCAGCGCCCAGGAAGGCGGCAATGACACCGGGACCGAAATTAGGAAGTACGAAGGGGTAACTGTCGCCGAGGTAATGCCGGCAGGAAAGATCATAATCCCAGCGATCCACAATCTCCTCGGAAGTAACGGAAAGGTCATAGAAGCTCTGCGACCAATGACTCGGAATCTCCGGCTCCGGCCTGCCGGGATCGCGATCTTTATTGCTGACATGGATCAAGGGACGTTTTAATTCTCCAGCCCACCACAGTTTATAATCTTCCTTGAGCTGTTCCCATCGTTGCTGCGAAAAATCAATACTCATTTCCGTTCTCTTTTACCTGATTTTCATCCCTTTAAAATACATTTTAAGCCAATAAAAATAAAACTTTGTCAACATCACTATTCTGAAATCCTTGGTTTTTTAACCAGTTAGTGGATTTATGTAAAGTCAAAAAACTTGACTTAATTGGGATAATTGTTTATAACCCCTTCAATAATTATATCTGTAGTCCTATAACCCCCAGAAGGAGAGTTTTATGTTTCGTCGTAATCGTTTGTTTTCCCTCATAATTCTCTTGGCCGTTTTGTCAACCGCTCCCGCCGCATTTGCGCAGGATGCCGGGGCAGAGCGGATGGAGAAGATGTCAGTCCTTCTCAATGAGTCCATCGACCACTATCATCTCAAGCAGTATACCCAGGCGCGAAGCAAACTCGATGCGTTGATTCTCCTGGATCCGACAAACGACGAAGCATATCAACTCGCCGAACTGGTTGGCAGCACCATCCTCAGTGAAATGGCTGTAATCGTAGATGAAAAGCGCAGCCTGGGTATCGGGCCGGTTGAAATTATCAAACGCGCCCAGCTCCGCAAGAGGATGGAGATGCTGACTCCTGATTACATTGAACAGGCGGTCAGGCGTGCGGTCGGTAAGGACAGGGAAGGTTTGCTGCAAACCCGTACGATCGGGCAGTACGCAGTGCCGTACCTGCTGGATTATCTCGAAGCCGGGAGTCCGCAAGACAAGCGGATTAACGCTACTTATATCCTTTCCAGCCTTGGCCGGGCAGCAGTTTTGCCGTTGTGCGAGGCACTCGCCACCAACGATCTGATCCAGCGCCAGAGCATTGTCCAGGCGATCGCGGGGATCCAGCCGGCGAATCCGCGCACCATTGCCCCGCTTAAGAAAATCTGCGAAGGCGAAGCCATCACCGTAATCAAGGAATGGGCCGCCCGCAGTCTGAAGAAAACCACGGGGCAGGAGGTTTCAGACCTGCAGAGTGCGGCGGATTATTACTATCTCGAAGCCAACCGTTATTACCGCGGCGGTTTGGATGTTGAAAAAGACATCGATATGCTTAACGGCGCCCTTTGGCAATGGGACGCCGAAACGCAACAACTTACCATGCGCGAAGTCCCGAGCTTTGTCCTGCCGAGCCTGATGGCTGAAAAGATGGCCTTCACGGGCCTGGAAGTCGCCCCCGGGGACGAGCGCTTCACCGTTCTCCTGGCGAGCCTCTACCTCCAGCAGAAAAAGGAGGTGGATACCCTCTCCTCCGCGCTCGATGTCACCGCCATCATGAGGCCGGACACCGCGGAAGCAACCACCACGACGCAGCTCTGGAAGCAGCATATGAATAAAAATATGCGGATCGCCGCTACCCTCGGCCCGCAGAAGATGCTGCGGGTTTTGGATAAGGCCTTGCGCGACGGCCAGGCGGAAGTCTCCCTCGGCGCCATCGCCTGTTTGGAAAAAATGGGTTCCTGGCATTCCCTCGGGGCCTGGTCCCCGGTGGAAGCGTCCATGAGTATAGAGGAGCCGGGCCTGGAAGCCGAAGGGCAGGCGGCTCCGGAAATGGCTTTCACGGCTGCCCATCCCCTGGTAACCGCCCTGCATTTTCCTGATCACCGCATCCGGATTGCCGCGGCAAACTGCATGGTGCGCACCGGTTATCCCTCCCAGGCCCCGGAATACCAGAACCTGATCCCGGTCCTGGTAGAAGGCCTGTTGGAAGACGTGCCGCCGATGCTGCTCTTGATCAGCAATGATGTCAAATTCCGCGAACACCTCACCGAAGTCCTGAACAAGCAGGGCATCCAGGTGGTGACTGCGCCCAATGGCCGGGAAGGGGTTATCCAGGCTCTGCAATATCCTCCCAAGGATGCCATCTTCATTGACGGCAACCTGGCGGAGTTTTCCTATCTCCTGGCGCGTCTGCAGATGATGGGCTTGGCCGCCAACAGCCCGCTGCCGCTGACCGTAATCAGCAGCAAGGCCCGGCTGGTACTCTTGACCGAAGCCTTCGAGGAAGGCGATTATGAGGTTCAGACAATTAGCAATGCCAGCCCGGAGGATCCGAAGCTCTTTAACCAGATCGCTAATTTGAAATACCAGGGCAACAATAAAACCGTGGTGATCCTCACCAATGAGAATTTCGAGGAACGCGCCCGCCTCAAACAGATGCTGACCGCCAAGGCGGAGAGCATGCTCAACCCCGGTGCGGGCGGGCAAGACCTGGATGAAATCATGCGCAAAAGCGGCATGCGCGGCATTGCCAGCGCCTATGTCAATGTCTTCCTGGATGATGACCTCTCCGGCTTTGATGCCATGCGCACCCTCCTGGACCTGAAGAAGGACCCGCGCAGCCGCCCCGTTCCGGTGGCGATTCTCACGGATGAGAATAACCGCTACCAGCTCCGGGATCGCTTTGCGGAAATGCTGGAGGACGGCTCTTCTCTGCGCCTGCTGGACGCTGAAACTACGGTAGAAAACCAGGCCAGCGCCATCCAGGAGATGAGCGAAGAAAATACCCTGGCATTGAAGAATATCTCCCGCGAGTATGCCCTCAATACCGCGCTCCGGTCGGGTGAAGCCTTGCAGATGTTGGACGTCAGTTTCACCAGCGGCCTGACCCCGCAGCAGGTTGAGGATCTCAAGGAAGCTCTGCGGATCCGCCCGAATGTGGACGTCCGCAGCCGCATTGCCGAGGTCTTCGGGCATTTCCGCGTCACCAAGGCCCTGGCCCTGCTGGCGCGCTTTGCCGAAGGCAGTGGCCCCATTCCCCTGCGCGTGGCCTGCCTGAACGCTATTGGCAAGATCGATACCGCCGCCCAGGAGCATAACCTCAAGCTCGAGCAGCTCGCCAATGATCCCAGTCCTGAGATCCAGGAAGCGGCCGCCATCGCGCTGGGCTTGGAGACGGTCTCCTATACCCCGCAGAATCAGGCAATCTATAAACTACGCGTAGGTGTTCCCGAAGTTCAAAAACCAATTGACACCGAGGAGCTGACCGAAGAACCGATCGAAGATACTGAGATCGAGCCGGAGTATTCCACCGCTGTGGAAGCAACCCCGGCCGAATCGGCCGGAGTTACTCCCGCTCCCGAGACGGATGAAGTTACCGCCCAGCCGGAACCGGAAGACGACGAGGAAGATGCTGATCAAGATGAGCCGGAAGAAGCCGAGGACAAGGCTGGGGAAAATGAAGCGGACATGGGCTGGTAAGCCGGTAAGCAACTTATGTTAGCGTGCTCTCCGGGGCAGGGCGGTCTCGTAGGCCATTCTGCCCCCCGTTTTTTTGCTCAGAAAGTATATGCGGATGAGACATCTACATATTGACGCTTCTAACGGCCTGGCCGGGGATATGCTCCTCTCGGCCCTGCTTGATCTTGGCCTGCCGGTCGCAACATTGCTGGAAGCTTTATCAGCGCTAAAAATTGCTCTCCCGGAGATCACCGCCTCCCGGGTAACCCGCGGCAGCCTTGCCGCGACCTATCTGGAGATTGGCGAAGATGAATCTCATCCTCATCATGGCCATGACCCTCACCATCATGGCCCGGCGCGCACCTTGCCGGATATGCTCGATATCTTGGAGAACTCCAGTCTGCCGGAACCGGTCTGCAAGCGCGCGGCCTCTGTCTTCAGGCGTCTGGCCGAGGTTGAGGCAGCGATCCACAACCAGCCGGTTGAGGGAGTCCATTTCCACGAAGTGTCAGGGATTGACACCATCATTGATGTCATCGGGGTTTGCGCCCTCCTTGACGTCTGGGGGGTTGAGAGCGTCTCCGCCTCCCCGGTAACAGTCGGCACCGGCTCGGTGGAATGCGCGCACGGCCGCCTTCCCCTGCCAGCCCCGGCCACCGCCGCGCTTCTCAAGGGCATTCCCATCCGCCAGGAGGATACTGGCTGTGAAATGACCACACCCACCGGCGCGGCCCTGGTTGCATCGCTGGCGCAGCGCTTCGGGGCCATGCCGGCGATGCTGGTCGAAGCCATTGGCTACGGCGCTGGCAAGCGGGATCTCCCGGGACGGAGCAACACCGTGCGCCTCTTCCTCGGGGAATGCCACGCCTGCCAGGAAGGCTCGGAACGGGATACCGTGGTGCAACTCACCTGTAATCTCGATGACCTGACCGGCGAAGCCGCTGGCTATGTCATTGAACGCCTGCTCGGTGCCGGCGCGTTGGATGCTGTCGTAGCCCCGATCATTATGAAAAAGGGGCGGCCCGGTCTACAGCTCACGGTTTTATGCGGCACTAAAAATCGTTCGATAATAACCGATATTATCTTTACTGAAACCAGCACCTTCGGTTTGCGGGTGCAGAATATTGAACGCGAAATCCTGCAACGTGAAATTATTGAGGTAGAGGTTGCGGGCATTCCCGTGGAGGTAAAGGTTGGCAGGAGGGGGGGGCAGGTC
>JAFGNG010000258.1 GCA_016927125.1 Planctomycetota bacterium
ATCCGGGGACACAATACTAGTTTTCGCTCTGTGCAGCTGGTAACCGCGGGTGGCCCACCCATTGTATGGGTGGGCTGCAAAGCAGCAGGAAGCAGACGCTGTTTAGTCAGTGGCTTAAAAGATAATGGCAAAATATTAATCACGTTTGCTTCTTGCAGCCTTTCGCCTTCGCTGAAGCAACGGCGAACGAGACGGCTGCGCACCCGTGCAGCGGGTGCGCCACCCATCAGAATTATAAACCTAATACCCCCCCCCCAAAAAAAAATCCTCACTTTGCATCTTGCCGCTTTTTTAGGGTGCAGATATAATTTGTTTTCCCCAACGGGAAAGGCTGTTAAGCAAGCAGCCCAATAAACATAACCGGCAGCAGAAGCCTTGGACATCGGGTCTTAGGTTAGCAGGCTGTTTTCAAAAGGCTCTTCTAGATGGCACAAAAACCACTCACCGGCTGGATGGGCAGGGTGCTGCGTATTGATCTCGACAAGAAGACACACTCTATCCACAAGCCCGCGCCCAAAATCTACCGCGCCTGGCTCGGCGGCCGGGGACTGGCAGGGTATTACCTTCAGAAGAAGGTCACCCTCGCCTGGGATGACCCCAAGATGCCGCTCCTCATGTTCACAGGCCCACTAACCGGCACCGCCGCGCCCTCCTGCGGGCATCTGGTCATCATGACCAAGTCGCCCCTGACCGACACCATCGGCGACGCCTCGGTGGGCGGCGGACTGGGCACGCAGCTCAAGCGCGCGGGTATCGACGGAATCGTTATTACCGGCAGCAGTGACAAACTCATTGGAATTGAAATTGTTGGCGAAGTAATCACGATCACAAGTGCTCTCAGCATGAAAGGGATGGTTACCGGCCCGGCATATGAAAAGCTTAAAGAGAAAGGCTCGGTAGCGGTAATCGGACCCGCTGCCGAGAATGGCGTACTATTTGCTAACGTGATGGTAGATAAGTATTACGCTGCCGGACGCGGCGGCCTCGGGGCAGCTTTTGCAGCCAAGAATATCAAGTATATCACAATCAAGGGGGAGGGGGAGATCCCGGTGTGTGACCCGGAGGGCTTGCAGCAGGCGCGCGAGGACATCTCCCGCCTGGTGGCGGCCTCCCCGGTTCTTAGCGGCGAGCAGGGACTCGCACATTACGGCAGCGGCGCCATGTATGACCTCATCCATTCCCGCCGCATGATGCCGACGGATAACTTCAGGAAGACCTACTTCGAGGCCGCCCCAATGGCCAACGCGCACCACTACCAGCAACGCTACCAACCGCACGCTGCGGGGTGCGAGGGCTGCGAGATTCTCTGCCATCGGCAGATGGAGGCAGGGACGGAAGGGGAGGCGGGCTTCCTGCCGGAATATGAAGCCATGGCGCACTTCACTGCCCTGCTCGGCAATTTTGACCTCGAAACTGTGGTCAAAGCGGGTGAACTCTGCGGCGAACTGGGCATGGACCCGGTAAGCGCCGCAGGCTCGCTCGCCTGTTATTCCGAGCTGTCCGGCGAACGGCTTTCCCCACCGCAAATCCTTACCCTGCTGGAAGATATGGGAAATGGGCGGGGGCTTGTGAAAGAGCTGGGGCGGGGGGCGTACCGCTATGCCTTCTCGCAGGCTAAGCCCGAGATGTCGATGTCTGTAAAGCAACTTGAAATCCCGCCTTATGACCCCAGGGGTGCGTACGGCCTGGCGCTGTCCTATGTTACCTCCACCAGCGGCGGCGATCACCTGCGCGCCTATGCCTTAAGCCATGAAATCCTGCGTAAACCCGTCTCCACTGATCGTTTCAGCTTCTCCGGCAAGGCGCGGATTATTAAGATTGCCGAGGATCTGCACGCGGTGATTGACTCCCTGGTGGCCTGCAAGTGGATCTTCCTGGCCGCGTCGCTGGAGGAGTACGCCAAGGCTTACAGTGCGGTCACGGGGTTTGAAACCACTGCGCAGGACCTGATGCAGGCCGGGGAGAGGATCTATTACCATGAGCGGCTGATGAATGCGCGCAACGGCTTTACCGCTTACGACGACGACCTCCCGGCGCGTTTCTTTGAGGAAGCAGGCTCGAGCAGTAATAACATCACGATCGCGCCGTTAAGCCGGGACGAATTCCTGGCCGCGCGCGCTAAGTACTATCAGATTAGGGGGTTGGACGGGGAGGGGATGCCTACAGAAGAAAAATGCTTGGAATTGGGGTTAAAATGGAAGCATTAATTCATAAATACGCGCGCAAACTGGTCGAGGCTGGACTGGCGGAGGAGGGCGCGCCACTGGTGGGAGGACTCGACGCGGAGCTGGTTTGGAACCGCCCCGACCCTGACAGCAAGCTCCTGGCGGGGGCTTTTGACAAGCTTGAGATTAACTCCCTGCTCTACTCCATTCCCAAAGAACCCTACCGCACCATAATTGCATACCTTGCCAGTGTTGCAGAGGGGAGGATCACTCCCAGCGACTGCGAAACCCGCACATTCTTGCATGATCTGCCAGTTGTCAAGGAATTCACTATTAACCGGGTGATCTCAGCCTTAAAAGGTCGCAAAAGCGTTATTATTAGCGGGGTTTCCGATCCCACCAGCATTATCACCTGGGGTACGGTCAGCCCTGAGCAGGCCTTTGTGAGCTTCAGCTCGGTCTGCTTTGCGTGTTTTGTAAAATTCTTTGCCGATTACCTTCATGACCAACGTCAGGGCAGGGTAACACCGGAGCAGAAAGAGGTTATAAACCAGGTTATCCCGTACCTTGACCAGTATCCCCAGAGCGCGCCGGAGCTTGGGAAAGCGCCCTTTGGCAGCGAGCAGGAGGTCTTGTCGGCCATCAGTGAAGCCGGGGCGATGACGGTGCGCCACCGTTTGGTGGATTCTTACTTCGGCAATATCTCCTATCGCTACGGCAATATCTTATATATCAGCCAGACCGGCAGCTCGCTCGATGAGATGGACGGGATGGTTGATCCCGTGCCGCTGGACGGCTCTTCCACCGCGGGAATCACTGCTTCGAGCGAGTTTACCGCGCATCGCGAGATTGTCCAGACTACCGGCAGTAATGCTGTCCTCCACGGGCACCCGAAGTTCGCAGTGATCATGTCGATGGACTGCGGCAAGCAGGAATGTCCCATCCGCGGCGAGTGCCACCTGGATTGCCCGGAAGAGCGCAATATAGCAGACATACCAATCGTCACCGGCGAGGTCGGCACCGGCCCGCGCGGGCTGTGCAATACCCTGCCGCCTGCGATCCGGGACAAGCGCGGCGCAATTGTCCACGGCCACGGCGTCTTCACCCTCGGGCGGGATGACTTCAACGAAGCCTTCACCAACCTCCTCGACATCGAGGAAATGTGCCGGAGGGAGTACTTCAAGAAGTTGAAGGAGGGGGATGCTAGGACCCCAGGTTAGAGAACCTGGGCTACCTTACCCTCCCCTCAATCCCCTCCCGGAGGGAGGGGAGGCTCCCTCTCCCTAGGGGAGAGGGCTGGGGTGAGGGTTCTTGGTGGCACAGACTCTCCAGTCTGTGGCGGGTGCCGCCTCGCGGGGTGATTAGCGGAATCCAGACAGTAAAAATTACAGGTATCGGGCTTTTCCAAATATTTGGGAGGAAGTGTGATGAAGATTGCGCAAGTGCTGATCGTTTCCCTGTTGCTTCTTAGTACCGCGGCCTGGGCGGGAGAGGATCTTGCCCAAACCAATAAAGAATTACAACTGCAGATCCGGCAACTCAGGATGGATCTGCGGAGGATGAGCGCTGAACTTGCGGAACTAAAAGGGGAGGAACCTCCGGGCGAGGAAACTACGGATGAAGAAGCCGCCAAGAAGCCGCAGCCCGGCATGGTAGAGTGGCCAACGCAGTATTCGGAGGAGGACTATACGCGCAAAGAGCTTCAGAACATCAACCGGACGCTGATCGGCATCCACTCGGAGTTGGCGGAGATAAGAAAGGAACAGGCGGGTCTAGCACTGGAAGACAAGCCTGATGAACAGAGCAATGCAATATCAAATTATCATGTTTTTAAAGGGCCGAATAAGGAACTTCTGCAAACGATCAAACTTCCGGAAGATCCCAGCGAAGATGATATTAATACATACATCAATAAAATCATCGAAGCCACTAACGGCCAGAATACGTTATCACCCTATGACCCGCAGGTGGAAATGCTGATGCAGATCGGTGGCGATCACCTCGGCCTACTGATTATGAAATTCCAGACCCTCACGATTTCTGACTGCGAATACCATTTATTAGAGGCAATTGCCAGGCTAGCAAATGACGAACACAAGAAGCTTATCCTTGCTAAGCTTCCGGAATGTCCCGATCTAATCGAAGTGATAACCAATAAGGGGTGGGAAACTGATGCCAAAGAGATTTTACTTGCAGGCTTGCGGAACCATCCGAATACGGTGAACAGCAATTGGATCAAAGCAGTAGCGAACTTAAAAGATCCAGAAACCTATGAGGTTTTAAAAGCCTGCTTGATTAATAATTCTCCGCTTCGTTATCATATTTTTAAGATGCTAGCAGATCTTCCCGGAATTGAGTTGGAGGATGCGGTGGCGCAAGCCTGGGAGAAGGCGCAGATGGAGGGCAGCAGGGAGAGCATTGATGCTGCGAAATTTACTGTGCAATACGGCTACCTTGATGCTCTCAGATCGCTTGTAGATGCGATGGTATATGAAGCCAAACCAATGCTTTTTAACACCTCCCAAGATTTCCGTAACATTATTCTCCAGCATATCGATTTCTACGGGCGCAATGATGAAATTTACCGATGGTTTAAGGATAACCACGCCAACCTGGTCTTTGACAAAGAAACCCGGAAATTCGAGGTAAAGGAATCAAAGGCAGCCCAAACAGCAGAGTATTAAGAGTGAGGAATAGCAGGTTAATTAGACAGGAATTACTTATCTCCTAAATACTTAAGATCGGTTCGCCCGACCCCCCCATTGACCCTGCCCCTTGACAAAGAGGCGCATTTTGCGTATTCTTTGCGCTCTCATCCGGTGGAGATATTCACCCGGGTAGGTTTCTGGTTTCTCCAGGCAGGAGTCCTGGAGATACTTGTTGGTTTTTAGATTAAATCCTGATTCTCTGCTTATACTTTGAAATTCCTTTCCGGAGGCGTTGAATTCGCTATGACCAAGGCACAAGCAACATCCAGGGCAGCCACAATAATTCTGGCTTCCTCGCTCGATATTGAAGAGGCCCTCTCCCTCAGGCATCTCGCCCGCCAGTGCACGGCGGAGCGCAAGGCCATGGAAGAACTGGACTCGGGTTTCAAGTCCACAGCGGCGGGATTGGATAACCTTCCCCTGCGGACGGCTTTGCTCCACTGGGCGCTTGACCGGGAAGGCTGGGAAGCCGGCATCACCGAACTCAAGGACCCGATTGCCCATATGCTGCTCTTCAATGCCAAGATGGAGAAGAAGGAATATAAGGACGCGCTGAAGATCGCGGAGAAGGCGGCCAAGGAAGCGCCGACCGAGATCAACTGCGTGCTGGCCCCGGTCCAGGCAATGCTCAGCCTCGGCCTGACGGCAGAGGCCACAAAGGTGCTTGAAAGCCTGCGCCGCGAATTTTCCGACCGCGGCGAATTCTCCTACCAGGAAGCACGCTGCATCGAACTCCAGGGCGATTATGAGAAGGCGATGGCAGTCTACCAGAAGGCGGTGGATCTCGCGCCCAACCATTACCTCGCCATCTTCCGCCTTGCCTACCTGGCGGATCTCCATGGGGACGGCGAAACCGCCTTGAAGCTTTACCAGAGGATTGGCCCCGGCCAGGCGAATGTCTTTATCAACGCCACCATCAACATGGCGCTGATCTATGAGGACCAGGGAAATTATGAAAAGGCGCACAGTTGCTGCCGCACGGTTTTGAAGGTTGACCCCAACAACCACCGCGCCCGGCTTTTCCTGCGCAATATTGATGAAAGCACCAGCATGTACTACTCGCCGGAGGAAGCCAAGGAAACCGAACGCATGGAAGCGGTCATGCGCATCCCGGTATCCGACTTCGAGCTCTCCGTGCGCAGCCGGAATTGCCTCAACCGCATGAATATCCGCATCCTCGGCGACCTGGTGCGCAAGACCGAGCAGGAGATGCTGGGGTATAAGAATTTCGGTGAAACCAGCCTGAGCGAGATCAAGGATATGCTGAGCAGCCGCGGCCTCCGCCTGGGAATGCTACGCGAAAACGGCTCCCCGCGCCAGGATCGCCCGCGCCGTCCCGGCCCCGCGGTCGTCGCCGCACCCGCCCCGACCGGGCTGGAAAGCCTCTCCATCGATGAATTGGAGCTTTCCGTGCGCAGCCGCAAATGCATGGACCGCCTGGGCGTCAGTACCGTTGCCGATCTCTGCGCCTATAGCGAGAATGATCTCGTGGCGGCCAAGAACTTCGGGCGGGTTTCCCTCAACGAGATTAAGCAGAAGCTGGCCGAACGCGGCCTGTCGCTGCGCTAGCTCTCTTCCCCGCACCCCTCGTGGAAGCAGGGAGGTTGTAGCGCAGGCTCTCCAGCCTGCGGCAGGACTCATGGCAGAGACAACTACCCAGGTTAGAGAACCTGGGCCACAAGAGCGGGAACACTTCTGCTTCACGCGCGCAAGGAAATCAGATGTTCCATCATATCCGGGGAATCCTGGTCCACACAGGGCCAACCTTCGCGGTTGTGGAAACCGGGGGCGTTGGCTACCAGCTTACTATTCCTTTCTCCACCCATCGCGAGCTGCCGCCGGTTGGCAAGGAGTGCAAACTCCTCACCCATTTCGCGGTCAGCGAGAACGCGCAGAGCCTCTACGGCTTCGCTACCGAGAGGGAGCGGGCGCTCTTCCGTATCCTGATTAGCGTCAAGGGCGTGGGCGCGGCGACGGCGATCCAGATCCTGAGCGGATCTGATCCGGAGCAATTCGCCCTCGCGGTCGAACGGCAGGACCACGAGTTCCTCAAGAAGATCAAGGGCATTGGCGAAAAGACTGCCAAGCGCATTACCCTGGAGCTGAAGGGCATGGCCGCACTGGCGGTCTCATCCTCGGCCACGGGTGTTGACCTCCCGGCATCCGCCCGGGATGTTTCCGCCGCTGCCCGGCAGGCGCTGGAAACCTTGGGGGTCGCCCCTCGCGAGGCTGCCTCCCGGGTGGAGAAGGTGCTGCAGGCGGAGCCCAAGCTCAGCCTTGAGGACACGATCCGCGCGGCCCTGCAATAACCCAAGGAGGAAAAATGAAGATAACCTTTATGGCAATAGTCTTTGCACTGTGCTATTGCCTGTTTTTAAGCAGTTGCTCGGTCGGCGCCCGGGAAGAGGCAGCCGAACTCAAGGTGGGAGCGGCCACGGCGGGGATGTACCCGACCCGCGGCCCGGAGCAGCATCCCTTGCTGGCCAAGGCGATTATCTTTCAGCAGGGGGAGGAGAAAGCGGCGCTAGTGATGTGCGACCAGTGTTTTGTCCTGCGCCCGACCGTGGAGATGGCGAGAAAGCAAGCAGAGGAGAAGCTGGGCATCCCTGCTGATCATATCGCCATTGCCGGCACCCATACCCATCAAGGCCGGGACCGCCGCCTTTATGCCTCCTCTTGGTTGGCGAGAAATTTCTCGCAGAACCTGGGCATGAAATTGCCGGGGCAGAGCCAGGAAGAAATCAACAAGCTGCTTACCAAGGCCTTACAGGACCAATTGGGCAGGGAACTGCCGGCAGAGGCACTGCAACGGATCGCTACTGAAATCAGCAAAGAACTGGCCACGAAGTCCGCAGAGCCGGAAAATGCCAGTGCCTTGAGGCATGACTTCAGCGAGTTGCTTAAGGAGAAACTTTCGGAGGTGATAATCGCCACGTTGTCCGAAGAGTTCTCCGCGCAGATTTTACAAGCGCTTGCAGCTGCACAAGCCCGGTTGCAGCCGGTGCAGTTCAAGGCCGGCACCGGAGAGCTGGTCGGGCATGCCTGCAATCGCCGCTTTTTTATGAAGGACGGCTCGATCAAGTATAATCCCGGGGCGATGAACCCGGAGATTGTCCGCCCCGCCGGGCCGGTTGATCCCGAGGTGGGATTTATCTTGTTCTCCAGCGTCCCGGAGAACCGGCCGGTTGCCTCGCTCAGTTCCTTCGCCATGCATGTCTGTACGATTGAAGGCGCGGCCGCGAGGGAGGGGGAGGAGATGAGCGTCTATGCCGCGGACTATCCGTTCTGCCTGCAGCTCGCCTTGGAAAAGGAATTCGGCAAGGATTTTGTCTCCATTTTCGGCCAGGGTGCCTGTGGTGATATCAACCATGTCGATGTCAGCCGCAACGATCAAAAGGGCGACCGGGCTGAAACCGCCCGGCACGGCGAAGGAATAGCCCGGGTGATGCTTGCCAGCCTGCCCGCCGCTGAACCCGCGCAGCAGCCCGCTCTCGCGGTGCGGGTGGAGACTATCCAGGTACCGCTGAAGAGTTTTACCAAAGAGGAACTGGAGTGGGGAAAGCATGGCGGCGGGAGTAACCTCTATAACGAAGCACCCCGGATGCGCGACACCCGCCGCGGTAATATCCTGATGGTGGAAGAGCTGCGGCAACAGAGCCCAACCCAGACAATCGAGGTGCAGGCCTTCCGCCTGAGCGAAGACATCGCCTTTGTCGCCCTGCCAGGCGAGCTCTTCGTCGAGATCGGAATGGCGATTAAAGAAGGGTCGCCCTTCAAGTATACCCAGGTAATCACTATCGCCAACGATTGGTTCAGGGGGGATTATATCCCCACGCGCGCCGCCATCGAACAGGAAGTGCGCAACAGCTATAATATCCTGGATTCCCGCTTCGGCCCGGAATGCAGCGAGATGATAATTGCAACCTCGCTGAAGCTCCTTAAAGAACTGAAAGAAACTCCCTAAGACCTTTTATGGAAGAGCCAGTTATGACGTTATCAATGACTACAGATTTTACTGCTGATCATGGCTGCCCGGAGTCCGATCTCAAGCTGATTGCAGAGGCCGGCTTCTCGCATGTGCACTGGTGCCATCACTGGGACACGGATTTCCTCTATGCTGATTCCGAAATCGCGCAGATTAAAGAGTGGCTGGATGAGTTCGGCCTGCAAGTGCTGGATATTCACGCCAGCGCCGGCCGGGAGAAGAGCTGGGTG
>JAFGNG010000259.1 GCA_016927125.1 Planctomycetota bacterium
ATTCCAATTACAACTTCCAGTAAGCCTCTTAAAAAGATCCCCTCTTCTGTAGACCCCACGTTAGGGCAGATAGTGTCCGCGCCGAAAGCGGAGCAGCCGCAGGTAACGCCCCCGGTAGTGCCGCCCCCGGCCACGTTGCCGCAGAGGCCGCTCTTGCCGACCGGGACATCAAGAAAGCTGCCAGTAACGAAGATTCCGCAAAAGGCTCCGGAGCAGCCTATGGCATCCGCGCCGAAGGAAGAAGATCCCGGCATTACCATCCCCCTGCGCGGAGCCACCACTACGGATGAAACGCCTACTGGTAATGTCATGGTTATCGATACGGAACAGAACTGGAACCAATTCCAGATATGGATCAGCGACGCCTTGACCTCCGCCTATGGCGACAACGCCTTTGTCAAGGAGGTGATGATCCCGCAGGCGCTCCTACTGGGCAAGATGTTCGGTCCCGAAATTGCGGATGAAATCCTTAATAACATTATGGACCGCTACATGGGAGAGGATGGCGACCCCGCGGACTTTTTGGCGGAGATGCTTGAGAAGATTGCTGACGGCGCTATTGACAGCCAGCAGCCTAACGCCGAAATGCAGCGGAAGATCCTCCACGCCAACATGCTGCAACGAGTGATAGCGGATTCCCGCTTTAGCGAAGCCTGGGGACTCTCCGACACCAGCAGAGGCTATCTGCAGGATCACCTGGATTATGTGATTGGCGAATTGAAACCAATGCTCGCCGCGCAGATGGGGATCACGAAGAAGTCCGGTGATCTTATGAAGGAACTGGAGGCGACCACAGGCTATACCAGCCTCTTTGCCCTCACCAGAGAAATCGGAGAGGATCTCCTGCCCGGCATCAACCGGATGAAGAATATTTTGAGCCGCCTTTCGGAGTCGACCGACCTGAGCCCCGAGGAGAGGATTGACGCCACAGTCAGGGCAACCGCTTCGCTCGAGGCCCTGGCGCAGCGCGTGGGTAGCATGACCCCGGAGGTGCGTAACGAAGTCTTCGGAACCCTGGCGCAGAGCCTGGAGATGTTCGCCAAGCAGGCGAGGGAATTCGCGCAGCAGGATAAATTCCGCGACACTCCAGCGGCAAAGGAATTTGTTAAGCAGGCTGACCTTGCCGATCTCCAGCGCGCGCGGGCGCTCCTGGGTTCCGGCAAGTTTGAAGAGGCACTGCACGCGGCCGATTATGTGCAGTCAGGCGAGATCGATGTACTCCGGGAACGCTCCCTCACCTGGCTGCAAATCGCCAGCGAGATTGGTTCCAAGCTGGATAAACTCTCGCCTGAGCAGAAGAAAGAATTTACTCCCGAGAAGCTTGCCGATATTGCGACCAACGCCCGCTTCAAGCTGCTGAGCATTGCCAGCAATCCCACCGAAGCCGCAATGGTCGGCGTCGACTTGATCCGCGGGATAGAAGCGGCCGGAAATCTTGATTGGGCTATCCGAAACCTGCAGGAAGAGGTTATGCCCAGGGCCGGGGATGACCCGGTGTTGCAGGGACTCAGGCTGCACCTGCAGATTAAGAGGCAAAACGGCCTCACCGATCCCGAAACCATTGGCAAGCTTTTGGGAGAAATACCTGAAAAATTACAGAGCGAAGCCCTCAGCGGGGCAATCTCCTTCCTCGGGGCGGATACCTCGCCCGAGGCGCTCAATGCTTATGAAAAGGTAATCACCGGCACCGACAGGATCAGTCCCGAGCAGAAGAACGGGATGATGCTGAAGCTGGAGCTGGCGCGCCTGCAGTTGCTGACCGGCAAGCTGCCGTCCTATACCCGGGACGACGCGATCGGGAAACAGTTAGAAACCATCCGCGCCCGCCTTGCCGGGCTGGATGAAGGGCTGGTCAGTTCGGTTGAACAGGCGCTCCAGGGTATCGAGGAGAATCTTGACAAACCCAACACCTGGCGCAAGCTTCTTGACCGTGGCCAGATGCCCGAGGGCGGTTATAGCAACCTGGCGCGAGAGGCGTTCTCCGCGGGGCGATTTGATATTGCGGGCGAAGCATTGGCCCGGCAGATGCAACACGCCTACGAAGATCTCCAGTTTGATACCGCCCCGCAGGAGTTCATGGAGATTGCCACCCTGATCGAGATGGTCAACCGCCGGATGCAGGATCCCAGCCTCAGCCAGGAGCAGCGGGAATCCGCAACGGTGTTCTTCGATAAGGTCAAGGGCGCGGCGGACCAATATCTGGACCGCTTCCTCACCGAGCTCAAGGGCAGTTACTCCAAGGGAGTGTATGGGGTGGCGGAGAAGGGTCTGACCGAAGGGCCGAGGGTTGAAGAACTCGACCGCAAGCTGACCGATATCCGGACCCTTACCCGCATGCGCGCGCAAATGGAAATTGCGGGAATGTCCAAGGAAGACGCGCAGCAAGCCCTGGGCAAGATGCAGGTCGCGGCCCGCGAGCGAGTCAATAAAACCATCAAGGCGATTGAAGACAGGTATGCCGAGGCTGGGGAAGATGTCCATAGCGGCCAGATGAATGTGGATGTAAAAGCCCGCCTCGCTGACCTTGAGGTCTTGCGGGCAGCCCGTGACGGCTTATCAGACCTGTGGATGAAAAAGTTCGCCATCGCCCAAAGCATTAACAATCTCGACAGAGTTGAAGGCGAGGGCTCAATCCTGCCCAATACCACCGTGCTCAATGGCGCCCTGCGCGACATAGAGAGTCAACTGAACGGTGTCGCCCCCCTGGGCACCAGCATCCATATCAGCCCTTCAGAACGCCAGAGCCATTATGACGATAGCTGGAAACGCGGCGCGCGCAACCGGCTTCTCTACCGGCAGAGCGCCCTCGCCAATGTGGGGGACCCCAAGGACATGCCGATCAAGGCATTACTCGCGCAGAACGAAGTGCAATACCTCGAACGCCGCCGCATGCAGCTGATCTTTGAGGATCCCTCCCTCACCAAGGAACAGAAAGAGGAGTTGTTGCTGGCGCTCTTCAAGCATGAGGCCGGGCTCTGGGAGAAACTCGGCAAGGATGTCTCGCCCTTGCTCATGCCGGAGCTTACCGACATTGGCAAACCCGATCTCGACAGGGCGCAGGCGCGCTATGCCTATGCCGAACAGACCAGGATCGGTTTCAGCAAGGCGGATTTCGAATCCTACCGGGAAAATGATCCCCAGAAGGCTTTCATGGCACTGGTGAAGGTGCGGGAAGCCAACCTTGCCGGCGAGATAGATCTCTATGTCAAGCACCTCGATGACAGCTTCTGGACGCGCGGCCCGGTCAAGGGAATCGGCGTCGGTCTCTATAGCGAGGACGTAAGTGAGAAACTCAACCGCTACAGCGCCGACCAGATGCAACTGCACCCGGTCTTGATCCGCGCGGCCAGCCACCCGCTTGAAGAACTGAGTGAAAAGGATCGGCAGATCCTTACCGAGCGCGGCTTTATTGTCGACGACAAATACGCGATCCCGAAGGGTATCCGGCTGGAGCACATTACCACCGCCAGCGACTTTGTCGACGCCACCACCAGCAAGATCGATGAGTATGTCAATATCAGGCAGGGACTGGAGCTCGCCGCGACCGTGGCGATCCCGGGCGGGATCTCCGCGCGCATGGCAGGCGGAACCCTGGCCAGGTATTCCATGGCGCAACTTCTTCGTAAAGAGGGCGCGGCATTGACCCTCAAAACCGCCGGCAAATTCCTGGCAACCAAGGACGGCGCTAAGTGGGCGGCGGCGTGGGTGGGTGAACGCTTCATCGAGGGCGCGCTCTTTACCGGCATGAGCCGCGTGGCAACGACCGCGATCCACCCGGTGGAGATGATGAACCCCGAGCGCTGGAGCCTTTCGGCCCTTGGCAAGGAGTACCTCCATACCGTGGGCGTGCTGGGAGTATTGCGTGGCGTGGGCGCAGGCAACCAGATGGCGAAGGGCCGCCTCGGC
>JAFGNG010000025.1 GCA_016927125.1 Planctomycetota bacterium
CCCCCGAATACAGCGCCCGTGAACGCCTGGTAGTGGCGCTGCGGATGCGCGTCGGCATCGACCCGGCTGACTTCGAGCGCGGCACCGGATATTCCCTGGTTGAACTGCTGGGCGCAGAGCTTCCCCCGCTTTTAAATGAAGGCTGGCTGGAATGGCTGGATGGGCGCCTGCGCCTGACGGAAAAAGCCTTGCCGGTCGCTGATTCTATCCTCGCGGAACTGGTGGCATGAAATTCCTCTATAAATCCGGCAGCCTTCTGCTCTATGTTGCTTTGGCGGCATGGACCGCCGGAGCTGCGGAACCTTCCCCAGAAATCTCGGCTGATAATATTGAAAATCCTGAGGTTTCCTCCCCCGGCAGGCTGGAGCTTAGCTGCAACAACGGGGTCAAGCCGATTACCGCCAACTTCACGCTCAAGAACAGCAAAAACCAGTTTATCAGTATTCCCGGCATCTACGGCGGGGCAATTCCGGAAGAAGGCAGCGTCTTCGGCGTGCCACCGGGACTTTATGAGCTGATTCTTTCTGCCGGGCCGCGTTATCTCCCCTGGAACACCACCTTTGAGATTTCTTCTGATGAAAAACTCGCGTTTGCAGTAGTGTTGCAACCGTTTCATCCGCTGTGGGAACATGGCTGGAGGGCGATTGATCCCTATGTGGCGCCCCAGCAAGGGGATAACCCCAACCTGCGCTTCGAAACAGTAATGCTCCAAGCCCTTTCCCAGGGTGTGCGCGGGATAGGGATTGATCATGCCCAATACCCCGCACTGGCTGGTTTTCTCGAAACTAATAACTCAAAGATATTTAATAAACAAGCCTTCCTAACTGCCAGCCGCGAAGAACGCGGCGGATACTGCCTCTGGCCCCGGCCGGAGTTACCCGGCAGCAACTATAAGTTAGAACTGCAGAAAAAAGCCTGGCCGTTTCTCTATCAGCAGATGGCTGCCTGGAAGGCGCAGAATGCCTTTACTGTCTGGCAGCACAGCGCTGGCGGCGCGGAACTGGTCTTCGCCACGGTGGCAGGTCCTTTATACGACGCGATTGATGTCTCTGACCATGATTTCAGCCTCAAGCTCTGGCGGTTTCTCTTGGACCAGGGTTACCGCGTGCTGGCAGTGGCGGGCGGGCCGGAAGTGGCAGGCCAAAACGGGGAAAATGGCCATAACCCTGTTGACAGGTTTGCCCAGGTGAGTGGGTATCTGCCTGCTGTGGAAGCGTGCGATAGCTACTCCTTCCTGAAACAGATCCGCGCCGGAAACCTGACCGCCTCCAACGGCCCGTTTGTCAGCTTCAAGATCGATACCATCTCCCCCGGAGCCACCCTCACAACCTCCCGGGCAACGCGACTGCTCACCATTGAAGCCTTTGCCTCTTCCGACCGGGATGACAGCATCAGTTCGATAGAACTACTCCACAATGGCACAGTACTGCGGGAGTACAAGGGGGTTAAGCACCAGAGCTCGCAGGAAATCAATGACGAAGTGATTTTTTCCAAGCCCGGCTGGACCGCGGTCTATTACCGCAGCTTGGATAAAAATTATTTTGCTATTACCAATCCCATCTGGTTTGCAGACCCGGATTCCAGCCCGCCCGAACCAGTAACCACAACGGTTAAATTCCGGGTAGTTGGAGAGGAGGATTTCTCCTCCGGGTTTGTTGAAATCTGGAACGCGGGCGCATTTCTCGGCCGCTACCAGGTTGGCAGCAAAGGTTTAAACCTCGATCTCCCCCCGACGGCCAACTTGACAGTGCTGGACAGCAAAGGCATTGAAATCGCGCAGTATACCCTCTACCAGAAGAGCGGCGCGGCGGAGTATGTCGCCAGCCTGGGAGAGGATCCCAAGGCCTTGCTGGATGAAAAGACCTATGCCCGGATGCGCCAAATCCTGGATGAAGTCCTTATCCCGATCAACCTCAACCCGGAAATCGAACCGGAATAGCGCCCGGGTTTTCCTTCTTGACACTACCCTTCACCATATGGACACTATAAGGATTGATTTTTAACTGACTTCGCGGTCCGTTTGCGTAGAGACTAAGCGCCGCGAATACCCAAGATTTAGCAGAGGAGTCATAATCCATGAAGGGAATGGATCTTATTATCCAGGCATTGCGCAGCGAGAAGGTCGAATTCATCTTCGGTTATCCCGGCGGGGTTTTAATTCCGCTCCTGGACCGGCTGTTCGATGCTAAAGACATCAAGTTTATCCTGCCGCGGCACGAGCAGGGCGGGGGGCATATGGCGGACGGTTACGCACGCGCCACCGGCAACGTCGGCGTGGCCATGGCCACCTCCGGGCCGGGTGCTACCAACCTGATTACAGCCATCGCCACTGCCAACATGGATTCCATCCCCATGGTCTGCATCACCGGGCAGGTCAAACGCGCCCTGATCGGCAATGACGCCTTCCAGGAGGCCGATACCACCGGTATCACCCGGCCGATCACCAAGTGGAATACCCTGGTGAGTAATCCCGAGGATCTGCCCAACACCATGAAGAGCGCTTTTTATCTTGCCCGCAGCGGCAGGCCCGGGCCGGTGGTTATCGATCTCCCGGTTGACATCACCACCGCCGAAATCAAGACCCCCCTGCCGAAGAAAGCCAGCACCCCGGGCTACCAGCCGATGCTGACGCCCAATCCCAAGCAGGTAGAGAAGGCGGCCGAGATGATCAACCAGGCCGAAAGGCCGGTGATGTATGTCGGCGGCGGAGTGATCGCCAGCGGCTGCTCGAAACTTATTAAAGAGATGGCGGAGAAGGGCAATCTCCCCGTGACCACCACCCTGATGGGCATCGGCAGCATGCCGGAAACACACAAGCTTTCATTACAAATGCTCGGGATGCACGGCACGGCCTATGCCAATTACGCGGTCACCAATACCGACTGCCTGATTGCCATTGGCGCGCGCTTTGACGACCGCATCACCGGCAAGCTCTCCGCCTTTGCACCCCAGGCAAAGATCATTCACATTGATGTCGACCCGACCTCGCTCAGTAAGAATGTCAGGGTTGATATTCCCATTGTCGCCGACGCGGGCAAAGCGCTGGAACTCCTGATCCCGATGCTCAAGAAGATTGCCCGTAAGAGCTGGCATGACCAAATCGACGCCTGGAAAACCAAGCACCCCTTGAGCTACAAGCGGATCGGCATCCGCCCGCAGTATGTGATAGAAGAGCTCTGCAAGCTTACCAAGAACCGCAAGACCATCATCGCTACCGAGGTCGGCCAGAACCAGATGTGGACCGCGCAGTTCTATACCTTCACCAAGCCGCGGACGCTCCTCACCTCCGGCGGGCTGGGAACGATGGGTTACGGCTTGCCAGCCGCCATCGGCGCGCAGCTTGGTAAGCCCGATCACCTGGTGGTGGATATCGCCGGGGACGGCTCCATCCAAATGAATATCCAGGAGCTCACC